>JALONW010000270.1 GCA_025454725.1 Anaerolineae bacterium | reverse complement strand
GATGTTGCGTGATGCCGCCGCCGTAATCGCGCCGAGGCCGGTCGTTCCCAGCGCCGCTGCGACCGTAATCACCAAAACCAGCAGCAGGTTGTCGCCCCAGATGAGCTGGAACTGACCTTGGATGAGCGTATTGACCAGCGTCAGCGCCACCATCAAGAACAAGAGCTGTACCAAGACGTTGACGAAGGTCGCCAGCATTTTTCCGCTGAGGATAACCAGCATCGGCGTCGGAGTGACGGCCATGCGCTGGAGGGTGCCGTCCTTGCGTTCCTCGATGGTGCTGCTCGCGCTGCCGTTGGCAGTGAAGATAGCGAAGAACAGCGCCTGCGCACTACCAAACACTACCAACGGGTTAAACACGAACTCGTCGCCCTCGACCGTCTGCTGTTCGACTGTAATCGGGCTGCCGACGCCCGCGAACGCGCACGACACGCCCTCCGCAAACGCGCCGCTGCCGACCACGCCGGGGATACTGATGGGGTTGGTCTCGATCAACGGGTTAATCAGCGAGGCTAAAGTCACGTTACCTGTGGCAATCTGGACGCCAATCTGCTGCACAATCGAACGGATGATGCTGCCGGAAATCGGGCGCTCTGGGTTGGCATAGACCACGATCCGCGTCGGCGTGAGGGTCGTATCGCCAGTCGAAAAACCGACATCAGCGCTGAAATTAGCCGGGATGATGACCGCCACCGAATACGTGCCATCCTCAACACCCGCACGGGCGGCCTCTGGGCTGTCGAGGCGGACACCCGCCACCAGCTCATCCAGCGACCCGGACTGCGCCGTACCACCCTCGCCCGCCGTCGAGCAGAGGAATGCCGACGAGTCGATGCCAGCGGCGGCCATTTGGTCATCACTCAGGCCGCCGGGGACGGGCGAGCCGTCTTCACCGGGGGTAGGTTCCCCGTCGCCTTCTGGCAGCGGCGCAAGCAGACCGGCAATGATTTCGCCGTAGTTGGTGCCACCCTCGCCCTCGTCGAGGTTGACCACGGCGACCGGGATGTCGGTCAGCGGGGCGCTGCCCTGTGCCACACCGCCAAAGGTCAAACCGATGATGGTCGAAATTGCCAGCGGCGCGGCCAGCATGATGAGTACCAAGTTGCGATCGGTAAACGTGGCGCGCACGTCCTTCCACGCAATCGTCCAAATTTTACGCATGGGGTTTCTATTCCTCTCGTATGTGGACCGCGCTAGTCGCGCAGGGCGCGCCCGGTCAGATTGAGGAATAGGGTCTCAAGGTCAGGTTCTTTCACCGCCACCGACGAGATGGTCGCGCCTGCGTCGTTGGCAGCGCGCAGCACGTCCGGCAGCGACTTTCGACCACTCTTGGCGTACACGCTGATGCGCGATTCCTCCGCGCCGTCCTCGGTCGGTTCAGCAATGGCGCGGCTGACGCCCGGCACACGCGCCAATGTCTCGACCAGCCCAGCCGGGAGCTGTCCAGCCACCGAAAGCACAAGGCGGTCTTCTTCACCGGCCTGCGCCATCAGTTCGACCTGCGTCCCCATTGCGATAATTTCGCCGTGGTCGATAATCGCCACGCGGTCGCTCAGTTCCTGCGATTCTTCCATCAGGTGCGTGGTGTACAGCACGGTCATGTTGTACTCGTCGCGCATCCGAAACACCGTGTCGAGGATGCGGCGGCGGCTCTGCGGGTCAACGCCGACGGTCGGCTCATCCATGTAGACCAACTGCGGCTTGTGCAGCAGGCCGACCCCGATGTTGACACGCCGCTTCATGCCGCCGCTGAAGGTGTCTACTCGGTCGTTTTGGCGGTCCTTCAGGTCGATAAACTCGATGACTTCATCAATCTGCTTGTTAAGCGCCGCGCCACCGAGACCGTACATCCGCCCGAAGAAGTCGAGGTTCTGGCGCGGCGAAAGCTGGGGGTAGAGTGCAATGTCCTGTGGGACGACGCCAATCAGCGCCTTGGCCGCCATCGCCTGCTGGGTAATGGAAAAGCCACCGATGCGCGCCTCACCTGCGCTGGGAGTCACAAGGCCAGAAATCATGCCGATGGTGGTCGATTTACCCGCGCCGTTCGGCCCCAATAAACTGAAAATCTCGCCCTTGGTGATGTCAAATGACACCCCTTTGACCGCGTGGACGGGAGTCCCATCGGGGCGGGTGAAGCTCTTCTTCAGCCCGCGTACCTCAACCATTGCCGCCATCGTATAAAATGCCTCCTGTGTATGGGTATAACTGTTTTCATCAGCGTCTCATTATACGCATCTGATGGGAGAATGTTGCGGGTCATCTGACGACACATGGCTGGAGGCGCGCCCAAGCATCAGGTATGATGGGGGCGAAATACCCCATTTTTCACACACCCATAACCACACCGAGGTTTGCCGCCCATGACCAGCCCCGCCCAACCCATCGACGCCATCGCCGATGTGCTATATACCCCGCTGCGCGCCTTTAAGGACGAGCGAGGCCAATTTGCCGAGACCTTCCGCGCTGAGTGGTTCCCACAGGTCAGTTGGGCCAAGTTCCAGACCAACCGCTCCGACAGCGTGGCGGGCGTGCTGCGCGGCCTACATTATCACTTCCATCAGGTCGATTACTGGGTGGTAACGAAGGGTGTCATCCGCGTCGGGCTGGCCGACCTCCGCCCCGGCTCCCCGACCTACCAGCGCGCTCACACCCTAGAACTCAGCGCCGACACCCCCGCCGGGCTGTTCATCCCGGTCGGGGTGGCACACGGCTTCTACGCGCTGACCGACTGTACGCTGACCTACATCGTCAACAACTACTACGGCGACGGGTCGGACGAGCGAGGCGTGGCGTGGGACGACGCGGCGTTGGCCGTACCGTGGGCAACCAGCGAGCCGCCCGTCCTGTCCCCGCGTGACATACAAAACCGCCGCTGGGCCGACATCCCAACGGCGGAGCGCCCCTACGAGCGTTAAAACAATAACGGTCTAGCGCCGCGCCAGCCGATGCCGAATCACGCCGCCCAAGACGCTGGGTTGAAACAATGCGGTCGGCGGCTGGTCGAGGTTGACCACGTGCAGGAACTTGGCCGCCATCGGCTCATCATAAGGCAGACACTCGACCACCCAGTCGATGTAGCGCTGCACCAGACGCCCCGTGAAACCGGGGCGTTTGCCTTCGGTGCTGGGGTGACGGAAGTCCTCGCCGGTGGACATCAACCAGACCGTCTCGTTCTGCTGCGCCAGCTTGCGCTGAAATGTCCGACCAACACCCTCCAGCGACCCACCCGCCGCACCCAAACAGTCACGCAATAACACCGCACCCATAGCCGCGACGGTCATCCCCTGCCCGTAGATGGGGTTGAAGCCGCACACCGCATCCCCAACCAGCGCGAAATGTTCGGGCAGGCGCGGCAGCTTCTCGTAGTGGCGCATGATGTTGAGCGTCCGGCGGTAGCCCACAATGTCGCCCAGCGGCTCGGCATCCTTCATCGCCTCATACACGTCCGGTTCTGGCAGGGTCTTGGCATACTCAATAAACCCAGCCTCGTCGTTGGGCGGGTAATCCTCAGAATAGCCGCCCAACGCAACCATCCACACCCCGCCTTCAATCTCGAACACTGCGCCGCCCCGCGTGCCGGGCGCTCTGGCAGGCATATAGATGATGTGCCAGCCGCCCGCGAAATTTTCCGGCTTCTTATACAGGCGGGTGGCATAGCCGACCTTCGGGTCAACCGTGGTTTCGATCGGGCGACCATAGCCCAGCGACTCCAACCAGTCCGGCGCTTTCGAGCTGCGCCCCGACGCATCGACCACGAAATCGGCGGCCAACTCATACGGCGTGACATCCGCCCGGCGCGGCTTGACCACCACCCCGCTGACGGTCGAGCGCGATTCATCCGTCAATAGACCACTGACTTGCACCTCTTCAATGAAAGTGACAGCCGAATCGGCCAGCAGCGGCTTGCGGATGAGCCATTCCAGCAGCGACCGGCTAACCACCGGCGAAGACAGTTCGGTGTTAATGTCGCTTAACCAGCCACTGCGCGTCAGCGTGCGGACGTGCTTGCCCCAGTTGGCGAACGCGACACCGTGGGCGCGCAGGTCAGCCTCTAAACCGGGGATGAGCGACTCCATCAAGCGCATCCCACGGGTGAGGACGTTATGTGGGTGCTTGCCCTGCGGCGTCCCCGCCCGCTCCGCCGCCGAACGCGGCAGCGCGTCGCGTTCGATGATGGTGACACGCTCAAAGTGGTCAGTTAGAGCGCGGGCGGTCAGCAAACCGGCGATACTACCGCCGATAACAATGGCGTGCGGATGTTTGGGCATCGGTCAGGCTCCTCAAGATGTGGGCGAATGGCGACTTATTGTGATATTTTGAACAATACCACGGTTTTGGTGTCTTGGCTCAGGCAAGTTTCACGTTTTTTCTAACGCCGATTCGGTTGGTTTTTGCGTGGTCATGTTTATTTATGTTATTTTCACCGGTGTCGTATCGATAAAAGCAAAGGATTTTTAGACAATGCGAAAGTTTCTCGGTTTTGTGGTTTGTGTGGTAGCTGTCGGGCTGATGGCGGTGGCAGTCGGGGCGCAAGAAGCTCCCACAGCCCCGACCTTCGATGAGCTTCCGGCAGGTGAATGGGTCTCTGTCCCCGGTGGTGAGGGGACAATTTGCTCGACCAGCACGCCCTACAACTATTATGTCCGGCGGGCGTCAGAGCCGACTGACAAGGTGTTTGTCCACTTCCAAGGGGGCGGCGCGTGCTGGTTCGGTGAAATCTGCGACCTATCGAGCAGCCCCAGCTTCGACCCGCTGGTCGATGACAGCGACAACCCGGCGGAATATCCGGTCGGGCTGTATGACTTCAACAACCCCGATAACCCGTTCTCGGACTATAACCACGTGTTCGTCCCCTACTGCACAGGCGATGTCCATATCGGCAACAACGTCACCACCTACCCGGTCGGTGAGACCCCGCGCAATGTCAAGATTTACCATAACGGCTACGGCAACGTTTCCGCCGTGCTGGATTGGATGTTCGCCAACATCGAGAACCCGTCTGAAGTGTTCGTGACCGGTTGCAGCGCGGGCGCAATCCCGTCGCCGTTCTACACCATGTCGATTGCCGAACAGTACCCGGATGCGCGCATCGCGCAGTGGGGCGACTCAGCGGGCGGCTACCGCAACATTGACGGCTCATCGGCGCGGACGCTCACCCCGTGGAACACCGTCTCGATTCTGCCGGAAGAACTTGCCAGCATGCCTATCGAAGAGATTGACTTTGAGCTGCTGTACAGCGCCGCCGCTGAGGCTTACCCTAACGTCCAGTTCAGCCAATTCAACCACAGCGGCGACGACACCCAGTACGGCTTCCTCGGCCTGACGGGTATCCAAGACCAACTGCTGCTCGACCTGCTGCTGGCGAACTATGACGACATCAAGGCTGGCCTGCCCGCCGACAACTTCCACACCTACACGCTGGAAGGCAACGACCACTGCATCACCTTCAGCCCGGCCATCTACGAGGTCGAGGTGGACGGCGTGAAACTCATCGACTGGCTGCGTGCCCTCGCCAACGGTGAAGCCGTCGAAGATGTGACCTGCACCGACTGCGCACTGCTGCCGTCGTCGGTTCAGGAAGAGATGGCACAGGAAGAATCTGAGGAGTAACGGTTTTGATGTGGGGCAAATGGGCATCATCCCCTCACCCCCTAAATCCCCCTCTCGGCCTTCGGCGGCTAAAGCGCACAAGGGGCGAGGGGGACTTTTTATCGTGCGGGTAGGACGTTTTCGGCTGGAAC
>JALONW010000269.1 GCA_025454725.1 Anaerolineae bacterium | reverse complement strand
GGGTCACACCTTGCGGGCGACTTGGAATTGCAACGAACTGCCCAACAGGAGGCGCGTCTGGGCGTGCAGCACGGGCATCGCCACGAAGATGAACGTCAGAATGACCAGCAGGGGGAAGCTGGCAAGCGTGAGCAAGCGCTCTTTGTTGGTCTGTGGGCGGTGGGTGGGCCGCGGTGGGCGCACGCCAATATCCTGTAACCAGAATACCACACCTAACACCACTACGACTATGCTGGAAATCACCTGCATCATGTATACCGGGTCGGTGTGAATCAAGTGCAGCGGCGGGACAAGACCGGGATTAAACAATACCGGGAGCTGAGAACCTAGTGTCAAAATGACCCAACCCGCGCCCGCCAATAGAATATCGTGCATGGCGCGCAGCAGAAGTTTGAGGCTGTCGCGCAGCGGCGTTTCGGGATGTTCGAGGATGCGGGCGATGATGAAGCCGACTTCTTTACTCCCCCACGCATGACGCAGCGTCTGCTGGTAGCGGTTCTTGACCGTCTCCCACATCGTGTCGCCGGTGGTGGCGGTGGCGAGGAACGGCAGGAAAATCGGCTCCAGCGTGACCGCGCCGTGGTTGGCGAAGAATGACTTGATGAACATATGCCACTCGTCGGCGATGACATCCCCGTCCCAGTAGCCGCTGGAATCGAGCAGGCGGAAACTGAGCGAATACGACGACATCGGCAGCGCATACCAGAATGGCGCGGACAGGTACGCCAGCTCGAAGGCCGTCCCGTAGGCGTTGACCAAGCGCATCGGCGGGCTGATTTCCCAGATGTTGGCATGGTAGCGGATGGGCGCTTGCCAGAACCGGGTGTAGCGGATGTCGCTGGGGGCGGTGGCGAAGGCATAGGTCAGCGCGTGAAAGTACAGCGGATGCCACAAGGTGTCGGCGTCCATCGATGTGACGACCATGTGGTTGATGTCCCAGCCCAGCTCATCAATCAGCCAGCGGCGGGCGTGGCGCGCCGCCCATGCCTCATTGGATGACTTACAGCGAAGCTCACCGGGCAGGCCAGTCGGGTGGACGCTGTAGTTGATGGCGAGGAAACGGTCGCGGTAGTCGGCCATCAGGCGCTCGGCTTTGACGCTGGCGTTGGCTTCTGCACCCTCCATGGCTAAGACAATCGCCATGCGGTCGCGTGCGCCGACCTGCGCGGCGAGGTTGTCCAGCGTCTTGCGCAGGATTTCGTCCGGTTCTTTATAGTTGGGGATAATGACGACGTGCCGCACCACATCCCACGGCAGAATGTCGGTTTTGGTCTTGGTCGCTTCGAGGTATTTGGCGTGCCAGTCGGTCGCTTCCCACTCGCGGATTTTCCGCAGACCGCGCAGGTTGCTTAGGCCGGCCAATGTGAACCGCAGCGCGCTGTAGGCGTAAATCAGGGCGGCCAGCGTCAGCACGACGCGGGGGAAAGCCAGCGCCGACGCGAAACAGAACAGCAGCGCCAGCCATGCGAGGCAGCCCGGTATCCCGTCGAGGGCGCGTTCGGGGATGGGGGCTTCTGGCGCGCCGCTCCACAGCGACCGCCCGACCCCAACTTGGGGGTTGTTGCGCCGTTCCCCTGTCGATTGATATGGCACTATATGACCGTCCGTTTGAGATGACCGTGAGCATACCATAGGTACGCCCGCCGCGCTATGGGGTTGCGCGGGCGATGGCCTCACACGGTCTGCGGGATGGGTTCACCGTCATAGGCGAGGATAATCTGCCTGCGGGGGATACCGCGCTGCATCAGCGCCCGGAACAGCGGTTTATCGGTCTTATCATCTTCGATGATGACCCATTCACCAACCACCCGCGCCATTACGACCACGCTGGCCGGGGTGCGCTGGCGGGGGTAATCGACCGCCGTCACTGCAAAGGTCTGTGAGCCTTCATTATGCAGTGGGTAGAGCCGCAGGTTGCCGCCTTCCCCGTTGCCCGCATATTTTTCGACCTCTTCTTGGACAATGGCTACCAAGTTTTCCATTCCACTATCTCCTCATGAAGGTTACGGCTTATGTGAAATGAGCTTGACAAATTTCTCCGTCGCTTTTGCGCTTGAAATGAAGCTTACACCCGTTCAAGACAGCCCCTTCAGTGGGCTTGGCTGTTTCTCTCTAGCTGGGGGCTTGAGCCTCCAGCGGCAAGCGAGGCGCGCTATTTCACATTAGGCGTAGGTTCTAAAAAACACACGGTGGGCGGGTAACCCTCTGATACACACTACCCCTGCGACTCGATGTGCTGGCGCATGGCCGCCCCGACGGCACGGTAATCGCTGTCGGGCGATTTTAACAGCGACTCCGAAACCGTGCGCTGGTCGGTCAGGCTGCGGTTCTGGCTGAGTTTTTCCTTGCCTTCCAGCCGCTCGACCACCAGCTCGAAGCCGACCACCCCTTGCAGCATCCCGTGGCGGTATTTCTCGCTCAGGCCGTCCCACTGCGCCTGATAGGATGGTTCATGTTGGGCGATTAAGTCGCTGATGACGCGCAGCACCTCCGCCGACTCGGTGGTGCTGTCCATCAGGCGCACCCGGCCATAGGCGTGGACAGCGATGTAATTCCACGTCGGGACGCTCTCGGTCTGCTCGTACAGGCGCGGCGAGATATAAGCGTGCGGCCCGCTGAACATCAGCAGGGCGGTCTGGTCGCCAAGTCTGCGCCACTGCGGGTTGGCCTTGGCGAAATGACCGTGACAGACCACGGTGTCGCCGCGCTGGGTGAGGGTCACGGGGAGGTGGGTGGCGACCGGCACACCGTCATCCTGTGAGACCAGTGTGGCGAAATTGTAGGCGCGCATGAAGCCCAGCAGTGTGGGGAGGTCGGTCTGTTGATTGGCCTTGGGGATGTACATCGGTCGGGGCTGTCCTCGGTGGTTGTGCGTGATATGTCCAGTGTAGCGGCGCACACCCGTCCGGTTCAATCACCGGGGCAGACCACTCACGGCCACATTGCGTAACCCTTCAGACTGTTCATAATGAGATGGATCACACGCAGGTACACGAGGTCGTTGAACGGGTCAGTCTGTTCGTCGGTGAAGCCAAATAGAAGGGATGAGGGCGTTATTCCTCGTTGATAAAATGTCAAAACACAAGCTGATTAACTGATAGGTCAAACTTATAGATAGACATCAATATAGATATTTGACTATGTTTAACTTGTTGATAGACTCGCAATATATTGTGACCATTAGCGATAGGGTTTAACGATGACCTCGCCACTCCCCCGCGTAAAACTCGAGGGTTCGTCAACCCGACGGACGTGCGACCCTAATTTGCAACTACGGATTGCTTCGGATGCTGCCGTGACCTTCGCGGAGGCGTTTAAGGCATTGGGTCACCCCGTGCGGCTGCAAATCTTTGATCTGATCAGCCAAGGGTTAGGAGAAACCTGTTCGTGCGACATCGAACAGCATTTTGACCTGACCCAGCCCACCATTTCTCATCATCTGAAAGTACTGCGGGATGCGGGGTTAATTGCATCAGAATCACGCGGCGTGTGGGTTCATCATCGGCTTAATCAGACAATCATTGACTCCATACGCAGCTTGCTGTCGAGTATGCACCCGTAGGAATAACCCCCTCCCTGTTTAATTCCTAAAACGCAAATGCTGTTCAAGCCGAGCCTTCTGTGACCACCGTTTTCGGTTGGTCAGAGCTTGGAAGTTAGTTCGATAAGATATAGATCATATTTTATATAGATGATTATCTATGTCATGGTTCAGCAGTGATATCTGACACTGAGGGTGATGGCAGGATGGCGCTATGCTGAAGTTAAGCCTAAAGAATTTAGGCTATCCTGCTTCAAGGACAAATCCCATGTTGACCATCAAAATCCTCGGCTCTGGCTGCCAAAACTGCAAACGTTTAGAGCAGGAAGTCCGCGACGCGCTCACCGACAGCCCAATCACCTATGAAATCATCAAAGTGACTGATTATGCCGACATCGCTGTCTATGGGATTATGAGTACGCCGGGTTTGGTGATGAACGAAACCGTGGTTTCGTTTGGGCGTATCCCCAAGCGCCAGCAGATTCTCAACTGGGTGAACGAATACCAGTCATAAGCTCAATCCATCGCTCTAAACGAGCGGATAGTGCAAAGGAATCCCTTCTTATGCGCCTCAACTCTATGCTCCCAGCCAACCACAGTGACCGTCGCGCATTCCTGATGGTCGCAGTCGTGGCGGTTGTGTGGTGGATTGCCTACAACAATTTACAGCCATTGGCCGATGGCTTGACCTACGGTTTGTTGGGTCTAAGCCCACAGACCCCACTCGGCACAGCCTTAAATTTCTTTGTCTATGATGTCCCTAAACTGCTACTCCTGCTGGGTGGGATGATTTTTATCATCACCGTCTTACAGACATTTGTAGACACCCATCGGGTACGCGCCTTGGTCGAAAAACGAGGCGAGGGCGTTGGTAATGTGATGGCGTCCATGTTTGGCGCGCTCACCCCATTCTGTTCGTGTTCATCCGTGCCGCTGTTCATCGGATTTGTGCAAGCCGGTATCCCGCTGGGGATTACCTTCTCGTTTCTGATTACGTCACCCATCATGAACGAGGTTGCCTTCGTGATGCTGTGGGGCTTGTTCGGTTGGGAAATAGCCGTCCTATATCTGATTTCCGGCGTCACGATTGGCGTCGTCGCAGGGCTGGTTTTGGGAAGGCTGAAGCTGGAGCGCTATGTAGAGCCGTTCGTCTACGAGGTAAAATCCAAAGGCAATGCCCCAGCGATGGCTGGCGAAAAACTATCGTGGACAGAACGCTTTGAACGCGGCGCAGAAGGCGCGCGTGAGATCATCGGCAAAGTTTGGCTGTTTGTGATCATCGGAATCGCGATTGGTGCGTTTATTCACGGGTTTGTGCCGGAAGACGCCTTAACCGGGATCATGGGTGAAGGCGCGTGGTGGTCTGTGCCAATCTCGGTTTTACTGGGTATCCCGCTGTACTCCAACGCCGCTGGTGTCATCCCGATTGTGAGCGCGCTGTTGGATAAGGGCGCGGCGCTAGGGACGGCATTGGCGTTCATGATGTCTGTCGTGGCGCTCAGTCTGCCCGAAATGATTATCTTGCGCCGCATACTAAAGCCGCAGTTAATCGCGATTTTCGTGGCTGTGGTAGCCGTGAGCATCACCCTCACCGGCTACCTATTCAACCTCATCACAGGATTTGTTTGATGCGTTTCAGCCACAATAAACGGGGCGTCCGGCAGCCATAAAACAAAAAACAATCCCTCGGCTGAATTTAATCAGCCGAGGGATTGTTTTTGACGGTGCTAGTCGTCAACAGCTGCGGGGAGAATAAGGGCCAATCCGAACCTTGTTCTCCCCTACAACCCACGGAATACCTCCTCACCATTGCTTTTCCTCAATGTGTGAAGTTTGCACGTTTCTCGACCATCAACTTCGAATTAGCTGAACGGTGATTGGGAGAGCTTAGCGCCCTCCCCCAACCGCCTAAAGGCTCGCTGACCGCCCCAGCAAGACCTCTGCAGGACAGTCTAACACCTTTCCTCAATGGCCTTGCAGCACAGCGATTTTCAATCGGTTTGTTGAGTTGAGAGGAAATTGGCAATGACTCGCGTATTCGTGTTCACCAACCACAAGGGCGGGGTCGGGAAATCGACCTCCTCCACCAACGTCGCGCTGGGCATCAGCGCCATGCTGCGCCGCCACGGCGCATCCAACAGCCGCGTCCTGCTGATCGACACCGACTCGCAGGGACACGCCTCACTGGTCACGACCGGGCGCAA
>JALONW010000268.1 GCA_025454725.1 Anaerolineae bacterium | reverse complement strand
GATTTCATTATTACAACATTATCATTGGCACCTTTATCATTGACAGATTTACGTTTTCTACCCGGTTTCTTAACTAGCTGAACCTGTGTTCCAGTACTAGTAACATTTGGTGGCAGTGAGATTCCATTTGTAGACACAGACGATGAAACCAAATTCTGGCAGTCAACAACAATATTTTGGTTATTGACTTCTCTAGCTGCAATAGGCTCTACTTGCATGCCATGGACACTTACCATATGCTCTATGATCCCTGCATTTGTAAAACCAGTTCCACATGTGCTACAAATGAAAATTTCTTTTACATTTTCATCTCTGCTATTCCCATTGGTGAATGTTATAACCAAATCTGCTTCCCCATCTACGCCGCCTCGCGGCTGTTCATCCGCGAGTACCAGCCGCACCTCGACGCGCTGGGCATCACCTACCCACAGTACCTCGTCTTGATGGTGCTGTGGGAGACCGATGCGGTGATGGTCGGCGACATCACCGAGAAGCTCATCCTGAACACCAATACCATCACGCCGCTGCTCAAGCGGATGGAAGCGCAGGGGCTGGTCGAACGCAAACGCTCGACCCACGATGAGCGCAAGGTGATGGTCTGCCTGACTGAACAAGGGCGGCGGTTGCAAGCCGACGCCGTGAAAATCCCCGAACTGTTTATCGCTGGGCTGGCGTCGGGCGAGGTGGGGCTGGAACACCTCAAAGCGCTGCGCGATAAGCTCACCCACATCATCGACCAAATCAGCGGTCACGGTGACACCGACCCGCAGCATCCTTAACGCTTTGGGGGCTTGACAGCCCCCAAAAATCGCCATATAACTTAGGAAGCTAATCAATAGCTTGCTACGCAATAGGCATTCGAGGCACCGTGTGACCCATATTTTGTATTGGATGAAGCGCACACAGCTCGCCATCCGCCGCCGGATGGATGACCAGATGGCGCAGTACGGCCTGACAGCGGCGCAGGGGGAAATCCTCGGCCCAGTCGCCCACTCGCTGGACGGCATCGCGCACAAAGAACTGGCGGAGTGGCTGGGCGTGTCGTCGCCTACCCTGAGCAACCTCGTCGATACCCTGATTGGTAAAGGGTTGGTCGAGCGGCGAGTTAGCCCAGACGACGCGCGCGTCAAGCGCATCTATGCCACCGAGGCCGGGCGCACCCTGATGATGGAAATCGTGCGCGAGGCAGGGCAAAAGATGGACGAACTGCTGGACGGCTTCAATCCACAAGAACTGGCACACCTGACCGATTACCTCCAGCGGATTGCACGCAACGCGGGCGACTCGCTGGACATCCCCGATGAGCTGCGCCGCCGCGTCGAGGAAGCCCGCCGCCACTACGGTTTAACGCTCGACGGAAAACCCATCAGCGACGAGTGTTAGCCCGCCGCCCCACCCACCACACATTAAACATCAAGAGAGAGGGAGACAGTTCCAATGGGGAACACACCGTATGCCGTCGTTGTAGACGGCGTGAAGAAGTCGTTTGGCTCGGTCACAGCGCTGGCAGGCGTCAGCCTCAAAGCTGAGACCGGTAAGGTATTGGGGCTGCTTGGCCCCAACGGCGCGGGCAAGACCACCATCGTCCGCATTTTGACCACCCTCCTGCAACCCGACGCCGGGACGGCCACCGTCGCGGGCATTGATGTAGTGAAGAACCCGGGCGCGGCGCGGCGCATTTTCGGCCTCGCGGGGCAGTACCCGGCGGTCGATGAGATGCTGACGGGCCGCGAAAACCTGAACATGGTCGGGCGGCTGTACCACATGCCGCGCCAGCTCGCCAAGCAGCGCGCCGATGAACTGTTGGAGCGCTTCGCCTTGACCGACGCGGCCAACCGCCCCATCCGCACCTATTCGGGCGGGATGCGCCGTCGCCTCGACCTTGCCGCCGCGCTGGTGGTGCGCCCGCAGGTGTTGTTCCTCGACGAGCCGACCACCGGCCTCGACCCGCGCACCCGTATGGAGCTGTGGGATGTCATCCGTGAGCTAGTGGCCGACGGCGCGACCCTGCTGTTGACCACTCAATACCTCGAAGAAGCCGACGCGCTGGCTGATCACATCGCCATCATCGACCGCGGCCTGCTGATTGCCGAGGGGACGGCGGACCAGCTCAAGGGTCGGCTTCAAAAGGACGTGGTACAGGTGCGCGTCACCCACCCCGACCATGCCCAGAGCGCCTATGAGGCGCTGAAAGTGCTGGGCAACGGCAGCACCCAGCTTGACGCCACCAGTGGCTGGATTAGCGTCCCCGTCCCGCACGGCCCGCAGGGGCTGGTCGAGGCCGTCCGCCTGTTGGACGAGCGCAAGGTCGCCATTGCAGACATCAGCCTGCGCCGCCCGTCGCTGGATGACGTGTTCCTCACCCTGACCGGCAAACCGACTGCTGGCGAGTAACCGAATCTCACCCCCCAGCCCCCCTCCCCACACGGAGAGGGGGAGATGCCCATCCCTCGCGCTAAGAACCCCTCTCCTAGGGAGAGGGGCAGGGGTGAGGTTTTCGTTGGCAAAACCTTTAACATCCGCGGGCGGGCAAGTCTCGCCCCTACGCATCACTCACAACCCATCACTCAAACAGAAAAAAAGGAGGCTCCCCTATGTCTGAGAACGTCATCTCGCTGCAAACCGCCATCGAGGCCGCTGCGAAGGAACAAACCTTCAGCGAGCGCCTGAAGTGGTTCTTCCTCGACACCATCGAAATCACCAAGCGCAACCTGCTGCACTATGTGCGGATGCCGCAGCTCATCTTCTTCTCGTTCATCCAGCCGGTGATTTTCGTGCTGCTGTTCACGCAGGTGTTCGGCGGCGCGATGGGGTCGGCCATCAGCGCGCTGTACGGCACCGATTATGTCAACTACCTGCTGCCAGGCATCTTCGTCCAGACGGCGCTGGTCAGCGGCGTGGCGACCACGGTAGGTCTGGCCGCCGACCTGCAAAAGGGCATGGTAGACCGCTTCCGGTCATTGCCGATGAGCCGCGCCGCCGTGTTGACGGGTCGGACGCTGGCTGACAGCGTGCGGAGCGTGTTCACCATCACGATTATGGTCTTGGTCGGGTCGCTGCTCGGCTTCCGCTTCAGCGGTACATTTGCTGAGTCCGCGCTGGCGATGGTCTTGTGCCTGCTGTGGGGCTACAGCTTCTCGTGGGTGTTCGCATGGATTGGCGTCGTGGTCAAGGACCCCGAAACCGCGCAGACGGCGGGCTTTATCTGGGTGTTCCCCCTGCAATTCGCCAGCTCCATCTTCGTCCCGTCGCAGACCATGACCGGCTTCTTGCAGTGGTTCGCCGAAAACCAGCCTCTCACGCTGATGGCGAACACCGTGCGCGCCCTCATCCTCGGTCGCCCGGCTGACCAACTTGTCCCGGTCATCCTATGGATGGTCGGCATCGTGGCGGTGTTCGCACCGCTGGCGGTCTGGCAGTACACCCGCCGCACCAAGTAGATCACTAAGACATCGCTAGGGGAGATTATTTCAAATCTCCCCTAGCTCTCTCATGCCAAGATAAAACGGTGTGGGATGATCTGTCTTGTAGTCCGCTGATGTTAAAGGTTCTTGCAAACACGCTCTCATGTTTGCTGAGGGGGTGTTGCGACGAGGGTCGCACGGCGCACGCGCAGCGCCAGACCCCATGCCAGCGCCACCAGCACCGCCGCCATCAGGCCGATGACCGCCGTAAAGATACCGACCTGTCCCCGTTCGATCATGATGCCAGCGACGATGGCGGCCAATACATACGGCAGCTTATAGAGCAGTGCCATGGTCGAGAGGGTAGTGGCGCGGATTTCCGACGGCGTGCGTTCGTTAATCACCACCGACATCCACGCCCGGCTGGTTGCGCCGCCGAGGTGCATCATCAGCATGATTCCCACCCCCGCCGCGCCCAACGGAAGCGCCATCCCGACCAGCGCAGCAACCATTAGCACTGCCAGCCCGGTCAGACCGGCGAGGTCGCCCCAGCGGCGGCGGGCAGCGGGCAGCCCCCGAATCGCCACCGCCACGCAGACATAGGCGGCGGCGACGAAGATGGATTGCCCGTCAGCGTCCAGCCCAAACTGAATGCCGACGGCGGGCATGACGATTCCCCAACTGTAGAGGAAGAACACGCCCGGCAGCGCAAAAATTAGCGGGAAAAACGGCAGCAGCCCCGGCTTGACGAGTTGGTGCGCGCCGGTCATGAGCTGGTCGAAGTAGGCACGTAGCGAGAACGCGGTCGGTTCCGCGCCGAGGTCGGGTTCGGTCAGCCACAGCGACAGCACGAACCCAAACACAAAGACCACGCCCCAAGCCACGTGCGGTAAATTCGGCGAGACAGCGTACATCGGGATACCGATTAGGCTGCACACCACCAGCGTGAGCAGCGAGCTTGTGCTGTTGGCGGCGACCACCTTGTCCCAACGGTGTTCTAACTTGTGCTGCTTGAGACTGTCATAGGCCAGCGCCTCGGCTGCACCGCTGTAGAGCGCGATGCCGGTCTGGAACAGCGCGAAGCCCAGCATCAGCACCCAAAAGCCCTCAGCCAACCCCATGATGAGGAAGCCGAGACCGTTGGCGAGCATGGCAGCGCGCACCGTCCAGCGCTTGCCGATGAGGTCGGACAGCGCGCCGGTCGGGATTTCCATGAACAGACCGAATGAAAACGCGATGGTATCAACGATGCCCATCGTGCCGAATGACATGAACAACTGCCAGTAAAAAAACCAGTTCCCGGCGATAAAAACCGCGCTGTCCACCGCGTTGAGCGCGTAAAACAGGCGGATGTTGCGGAGGTCGGCGTGGGGCAGCAGCGCTTGGGCGAGCCGGGGGCGCGTCACAATCATGGGAGGTGTGCCTCTGGTGGTGAATATCAGGTGGGGACGGGCGGACACGTCCCTAGACGCGGCAGCCCTCTCCCATCGTACACTGACGCCGGGGGCGCGTCTATACCCCTTGTGGCCCATCCTGACCCCGTTTTTGCGGGGTTTTGTGTGGAGGTGTCATCAAGCAGACACAACAGAAGCCACCCGCCGCGCCCGTCTTAACCGGTATTCGGCAACAGCCTATTGTGCATTTCAAACATTCGGTACAATAGGCTTATCCCCATAAAAACAAAAGCATTTGGGCGTTTTGCCCGAAGGAGATTTTTACGCCATGTCTTATTATGTCCAGCGCGGGCAAATCCCGCACAAGCGCCATACCCAGTTCCGCAAGCCCGACGGCGGCCTCTATCGTGAGGAGGTCATGGGGCTGGAAGGCTTCCACGGCATCCAATCGCTGCTCTACCACATCTACCTGCCGCCCCGCGTGGTCAAGACCGAGTATATGGGCGACGCCAACCCGGAGTTCGTGCCGTTCGGGGCGCTGCGCCACCGCGCCTTCAAGACCGTGGACGTAGCTGCGGGCGGCGACCCGGTTAGCGCCCGCCGCACACTGATGGGCAACAAGGACGTGACATTGGGCGTGGCACGCCCAACCGACGCCATGGATTATTTCTATCGCAACGCGCAGGCCTATGAGGTTTGGTATGTGCATGAGGGCGCTGGCACCCTCTGGACCCAATTTGGACGCCTAAATTTCACCCCCGGCGACTACCTCGTCATCCCTTACGGCACGACGTGGAAAATGGACATCGACCATCCCGGCGGGGCGCGCTTCTTGGTCATCGAATCACCGACCGAGATTCACCCGCCCAAGCGCTACGTCAACAAGGTCGGACAGTTCCTCGAACACGCGCCGTACTGTGAGCGCGACATCCGCGCCCCAGAGTTCGTTGAGCCGAACACCGAAAAAGGCGAGTTCGAGGTGCGCGTTAAG
>JALONW010000267.1 GCA_025454725.1 Anaerolineae bacterium | reverse complement strand
GATGGAAGGCCAGATTGTCAAAGAGGGGGCGGTGAGCATTATACGAGGTCACATCCCCGAAGGCGCCCCACCCACCCGCCAGCGGCTGATTGCGCTGGTCATCCCCATCGCGTCGGTGATGCTGCTCATCCGTGGCGAGCCGCTGCTGGCGGTGCTGGCCGTGGTGGGTATCGGCTATTTATTGGTCATGATGCGCGGCGACTACTTCAACAGTGATCGGTTATTGGTCGAGGTCGAAAAGACACTCAAGGCCAGCCCCAAACCGCCCAAGTCGCTGACCGCGCCTAGTGCGAAGGGGAAGTAACAAGGGTGTGGGGTCATCCGCTTGGGGTTCAAACCCCAAGCTACTCATTGCGACGGGAAGCCCACTAAAGGGGCTTGCCCCGTCGCTTTTGCGCTTCAAACGAGGCCAAACCTCAATTCAAACCAGCCCCTTTAGTGGGCTTGGCTGCTTTTTCTGTAGCTGGAGGCTTGAGCCTCCAGCGGCAAGCATGGCGCGTATTTGCAAATCCTCTCATCAGACATCACGGGCGGGCAAGCCTCGCCCCTACTAGCCCAACCCGTACACGTCGGTGAATTTCTCTTGCAGATAAGCGACATACGGCGCGGGGTCAATCTGGCCGCCGGTGATGCGCTGAGTCAGTTCCGCCGAGGTGTACTTACGCCCGTGCTGGTGGATGTTGCTGTTCAGCCATGTCAGCAGGGTATCGAACTTGCCCGACGCCACTTCCGACGGGATTTCGGGGTGGGCGGCCAGCGCCGTGTTGTAATACTGCATACTGAGCAGGTTGCCCAGCGCGTAGGTCGGGAAGTAGCCAATCAACCCCGCCGACCAGTGGACATCTTGCAGCACGCCCAGCGTATCGTTCGGCGGGCGGATGCCGAAGAACTGCTCGAAGCGGTCATTCCAGACCTGCGGCAGCTCACTCACCTTGACCGCGCCGGTCAGCAGGTCACATTCCAGCTCGAAACGCAGCATGATGTGGAGGTTATAGGTCAGCTCGTCAGCTTCGACGCGGATGAACTGGCGCTTCACCGTGTTGATTGACTTGTAGAAGCTCTCGACATCGGTGTCGTCCAGCACGCCGGGGAACTTGGCGCGCAGTTCCGGGTACGCCCACGACCAGAAGCCGCGGCTGCGCCCGACCACATTCTCCCACATGCGCGACTGGCTCTCATGCACGCCCAGCGATGTACCGCCCGCCAGCGGCGTCCCGTCCAGCGACTCGGCGCTGCCCTGTTCGTACATGCCGTGACCGGCCTCGTGCATCATGCCGAACAGCGACGGGTTGAGGTAATCTTTGTAGAAACGGGTGGTGATTCGAACGTCATTGCGGCTGAAGTTGGTGCAGAACGGGTGGGTGCTGATGTCCTGCCGACCGCGCTTGAAGTCAAACCCAAATTTCTCGATGACCCAAAGGCCGAATTCACGCTGGGTATCGATGTCGTACTCGCGACGCAGCACGGCGTCGCTCACTCGGTCTTCAACCTCGCCAATCGCGGCAATGAGTTCAATCAGCGCCGGTTTGTGCGCGTTGAAGATACGGGCGACTTCGGCAGCGGTCATGCCGCGTTCGTACTGGTTGATGAGGGCGTCATACGGGTGGTCGGTGTAGCCGAGAAAATCCGCACCCTGCCGAGTCAACTCAAAAATCTGCTCCAGCATCGGCTCGAACGACTTAAAGTCGTCGTTGGCGCGTGCCTTCGCCCACACATGCTGTGCTTCGCTGGTAATCTGCGTCAGTTTGGCGACAAAATCGACCGGGAGCTTCATGTTCTGCTCGTAGTCGTGCTTCGCCACGCGCAAAAGCGCAGCCTCATCCGAGTCATAGTCCGCACCGCTGACTTCTGCCGCCGCGCCTTCGATGAGGTCGCCCAATTCCTCGCTGGTCGCCATTTGATGGCTGATGCGCGCCATCGTCGAAAGCTGACGGGCGCGGGGCTGGCTGCCGCCTTCCGGCATCATCACCTCTTGGTCCCAGCCCAAAACGGCCATCGCGTTACCGAGGTCGCTGATTTGCTGAAGCTGAGTTTTTAGCTGCTGTACTTTTTCGCCCACGGGACTAACCTCCATTTGAAAAAATTTGACTGGCGGTAGTATAACACAAAAACGGCGGGTCAAGTCACCCGCCGAGTCCATATTTATTGACGGAAAAAACTACCGTCCAGCACGCCGCTGTGCGATTAACGCCAGCACACCGCCCAACAGCGCGGGCGGAGCCAGAAGCGCCCCGAACAACTGTACACTCTGCGAGGCACCCGCCATGCCCAACAGCCAATACACCAGCAGGAACAAGCCGACGAGTAAGCCTGCCGCGACCGCGCCAAACACAATGGCGCGGGTCAATTGTTCATTGCCCATAAAACAGAAACTCCTGTGAAGTCATTATCGGTGGTAGATGCCGCCTATTAAATCAGGTTTGCGACGTTCTGTCAGCGGCGCGCCGGTTTTACGCCGGACGCTAAAGCATCCGGCTGGCGTGCTGAAGCCCCCTGAAGGGGGCTCTAAGCCGAAGATAGGTGAAAAATTATCCCGTGCCATCGAATAAGCGTAGGGGCGACCCGCTGCGTCGCCCAACAGAAGCAAACGAGGCGAAAAACAACCCTAAAAGCAGCGACTTCAGTCGGCTTAAAACGGGTAGCCAGAGGCTTGAGCCTCTGACCGTCAGCGCGATATGTTAGACTAGACCCAGATAATGCCTAATCCAGAGACAGGACGCGCCGACACCCCTATGCACCTGTTTACCGAAGTTTTCCCCCTCACCCAACGCCTGATTGACGAAGCCGAACCGGGCGAGACGCCCCAAGAGACCGCCGCCCGCGTGCTCAAAGGTGAGGCACGCCTGCTGCGCCTGCATCTGCGCGATACCGCCCGCCGCAGCAACGCCACCCTCCCCGCCGCCGACACCTTTATCCGGTTTGAGCGCGATGTCCGCCTGCAACCGTGGGCGGTCGGGGACGCACCCGCCCTGAGCATCGGCCTGACCACGCGCATGGTCTATGGGCGCGACGCCGCCGAATATGCCAAACACGCAAGCACGCCCAACGCACTGGTTGGGATGCGCGTCGCCCTGCCTGAAACCGGCCAGCCCGCCGAGGTCTTGGCTGTGATGGATGGCACCTTGGCCGAACAGCGCGAGAAACTCGCCAAGCAAAAGCTCGCTTCTGGGTTGACCAAGTTCATCTTGACCGCGCCGGAATCGCCGGTGCTGCGCTTGCGCGTGCGCGGGTCGACCATCCGACTCCCCAGCGCGGGACTAGAACTCGTCCTCCGACCAGAAGACATCGCCCGCGTCGGTGCAGATGGCGAGGAAGGCCAACATCTACTGCGCCCCGACCCATCCACCCGCGCCGACCTCGTCCGGTCGCTGTCCGACGTGATGAAATCAGCTGACCTGATTGGGCGTGCCTTCGCCAGCCGCGAACAGCCCGACCGTTTTATCATCCCAACCGAAGACGACCGACCTTTTTTACGCTACGGCGGCGGGCGGACACGCGCCGCCCAGCCCAACGCCATGCCCCGCGACCTCGCCCAGTTTGGGCCGTTCCGCGTGCGGGACCGCCACCGCGCCAATCCGATTCGCGTCGGGGTGGTCAATGCGGCGGGCGAAAAACTGGCCGACTTCATTGAGGCGCTGCGACGCCTGCTCGCCAAGCGCACCGAATTCCAAGTCGATGTCGCCCGTGAGCGCACCATCCGCGTTCTGACGCTCGACAACCTCGAAGCGGCGGTGCGCGTCATCGAAAAGGAACGCCCCGACCTCGTGCTGGTCTTTCTGCCAGAACCTGAGGTCGGCGCGGAGGATGTGTCGGGCTACGTCAAGACGCTGGCGCTCAGTCGCGGTTTGCCCGCCCACCTTATCCCCCGCGAAGTCATCGACGACCCAGAGGCCATGCCTGCGCTGGTGGCCGCCATCCTCACCCGCACGGGCAGCACACCCGCCGCGCTGGCCGACCCCATCGAAAACTTTGATGAGGTGGTCGGCTTGTCGTTTGTCAAGCGCATGGAAGGCGAGCAAGAATACCGAGTCGGAGTCGCCCGCTTCTACCAGCCCAACGGCGTGTTCATCCGCTGGGCAATGCGCGAGGTGGACGTGCAAGGCGACGCCCCGCCCTATGTGCTGATGCGCGCCCTGTTCAGCCAAAAACATTACACCGGCAAGCGCATCCTCATCCACGCTGACGGCCAGTTGGACGAAGACACTCGCCGGGCGCTGACCGTCTGGGGGACGGCTATCCAAGCGCACTTCGCCTTTGTCGAGGTGCGCGGACGAGGTGCGCCGCGCGTGTACGGATTCGATGAGCGCGGCGTCACCCACCCACCCGGCGGCGCGGCTTTCGTCATCAATCAACGCGAGGCGTTCGTCATCCTCAACGAGCCACCGCCAGCCCCACCGCCGCCGACCTTCACCCCCGGCAAGCGACCGGTCAAACCCTATGCGGGAGCGACGCCCCAACCGCTGCACATCGCCGCCGACGGCCTGCCCATCCGCGAGGCAGTCGAGGGCGTGCGCCGGTTCGCCCTACTGGACGACACCGGCGCGGCGGTGATGCCGGTTACGGTGCTGAACACTGACCAGCTCACCGAATATCTCGCCAGCGGCGGCGCGCTGACCGCCACTGACGGCGAGTCTCCGTTCTGGCTGTAGCTAGGTTAATCTACCAAATCGCCCAGCGTGCCGCGCATTTCCCACGCGGGTCGGTCGGCGTCCGCTGAGTGGACATCGACCAGCAGGTCGCCTTTAGGGTACAGAATGCTGCTCGTCGTCAGGTAATCGACCGCGCCGACCGGTGTTAGCTGGACGTGTTGCAATATAGTCGCCAACACGACGCGCAGTTCCAGCGACGCAAACGTCGCGCCGATGCACAGGCGCGGCCCGGCGCTGAACGGGATGTAAGCATAATGTGACGGGTCAATCTCGCACCAGCGCTCTGGCAGGAACCGGCGCGGCTGAGGATAGAGTTCCGGCATCCGGTGGGTGATATAGTGACTGAGGATGACAGCACTGTCCTTCGGGAACATATGCCCTTCCAGCTCAAAGGATTCGACGGCTTGACGCACCGTGAAAATCACAGGGGGCAGCACACGCATGGTTTCCTTAATCACCCGGTCAAGGGCGGGCAGCGCAAACGCCTGTTCAGTGGTCGGCGGATTGCCATTCAACTGGGCGCGCAATTCAGCCACCAACGGCTGGCGGATGTGCGGGAAACGCGACAGCATAACCAATGACCAAGCCAGCGTATTGAGCGTGGTCTCATAGCCCGCGAGGAACAAAATCGCAAGCTGGCCGACGAGTTCGGTATCGGTCAGACGTGCGCCGTCTTCATCATGCACCGCCATCAAGATGGACAGCACATCCGTTCCCAGCGCGCTGCGCCGCTTGTGGGCGACCATCTCCAACAACGCAGATTCCAGTTCTGCCGACAGCGACATCAGGCGGCGCTTGAGCCACGGCAGAAACAGATACGCAGGCGACTGGGACATGACCACCCATTCGGGCATCAGTTTAGCGTTGCGGTCGGTCAGCGCGGGGTCCGTCACTCCGAACAGCGCCTGCGCCACGATGTGTGTGACCAAATGCCGCAGCGCGGGCATCAGCGCTACCTGCCCGCCGACCGGCCAGCCGCGCACCATCGTTAAGGCCGCCTCACCCATCAAGTCAGCGTAACCGGCGACTGCCTGCTTGTGGAACGCGGGCATCATCAAGCGGCGCTGTTGGCGATGGCGCTCGCCGTTCATGCTTAACAGACCTGAACCCAACCGCTTAAATGGGCTGTCTTTCAGCGACTCT
>JALONW010000266.1 GCA_025454725.1 Anaerolineae bacterium | reverse complement strand
AGCTGGTACGGCTCTTTAATCCCTTGCAGGATTTCGATGGTCTCTTCGACGCTCGGCTCATCGACGATAATCTGCTGGAAACGGCGCTCCAGCGCGGCATCGCTCTCGATGTGCTTGCGGTACTCGTCCAGCGTGGTCGCGCCGATGCACTGGAGTTCGCCACGGGCGAGCGCAGGCTTGAGGATGTTGGCCGCGTCAACGCTGCTGCCCGCCGACCCTGCCCCAACCAGCATGTGAACTTCGTCGATGAACAGGATGCTGTCGGACTGCTTGAGTTCTTCGATGACACGCTTGAGGCGCTCCTCGAACTGACCACGGTACATCGTGCCAGCCACCAATGAGCCAACGTCCAATTGAAGGACGCGCTTCCCCAACAGCGGCTTGGGGACTTCCCCGCTGATGATGCGCTGTGCCAGACCTTCGACGATGGCCGTCTTGCCAACGCCCGGCTCACCAATGAGCGCAGGGTTGTTCTTGCGGCGGCGGCTGAGGACCTGAATCACGCGCTCGATTTCAGTCTCACGCCCGACCACCGGGTCGAGCTTGCCCTCACGCGCCATTTCGGTCAAGTCAGTGGCGAGCTGGTCGAGCTGCGGGGTCTTGTTCTGCTCTGGGCGGCGCTGCTGACCAAATGGGGAGGTCGGGCGGCGCGGCGGGGTCAACGGCGGCTGGGCCGGGTTAGACGGCTCCTCCGGCGTGGTCGGCTGTGACGGCTGGACAGGGCTGTCGCGCAGCACGTTGTTGGTCTGGCGACGCACCTCGTCGGGGGTAATCCCCAAGCGGCGCAGCACCTCGATGGCCGTCCCTTCCGGCTGGCGAACCAGTGCCAGCAGCAGGTGTTCGGTGCCAATATAGTGGTGACCCATGCGGCGCGCTTCGTCGATGGCAAGTTCCATCACGCGCTTGGTGCCGGGGGTCAAATCAAACTGACCGGAACGCGGGCGCGCTTCCGGCTTCTTCATCTTCACGATGAGGTCTTCCACGCGGCGGGTATCAAGACCCAATTCGCGCAGGACTCGCCCGGCCACGCCGCCTTCTTCTTTCATCAGACCCAGCAGCAGGTGTTCGGTCCCGATGTGGGCGTGGTTGAGGCGTTCAGCTTCTTCTTGCGCTAGACCCAAGACGCGCCGCGCCCGTTGGGTAAAGCGTTCCATCCCCTTGTTTGCCACGGCAATGACCTCCGCCGTTTGTCTAGAACGGTAGTAAATGAGAAGGCGCACGCAGTATAGGGGCAGCCAATACCGCCTACGCATAGGACGATTATACCGCAGACTTGCGGAGAATAGTTGTCAGAAGCACCTTAGAAACCGGATAACACTTGGGGACAACAAAATACGGGGGCAAGCCCCCGTATTTGTCGCAGATGGTCGTTATATTAAGGCGTGGGTGTAGCGGTCGCGGATGAGCCGCCGCCCAGCGAACCGAGGTCAATCGGCTTAAATTCGATGGCTGCGACGGTCTGGAACACGGTGGGGGTAGCGGCCACCACCTCCACAACCGGCGCTTGCGGCGCAGCGCCGTCTGGGCGGACATCGTAGACCACCGTGTCGGGGTTGATGCTGCGGATGTAATGGATGATGCTGGCAATTTCATTATCAGCCAGCGCCGCGTTGCCGCCGCGTGCGGGCATGGTGATGCCTGTGGTGTTGTCGGGGTGGTCAGACGGGCGGCCTGAGATGATGAAGGCCAACAGTTCTTGGTTGCTCTGGCTGTCGATGAACGTGTTGCCCATCATGCTGGGGCCGAGGCCAGACACGCCCTGACCATCAAAGCCGTGGCACGAAGAACAGGTCGTTTGGAAGGCGGTTTGGCCAGTGCGGATGCGCTGGGGGTCGGGGGAAAACGCCCGTGGGCGCGGAGTGCTGGTCGGTTCAAGCGTCGGCAGTGGGGTATCGGTCGGCAGCGGGACCGAAGCCTGAGTCTGCACCCACGCCACGCTCAGGCCTTCCCCCTGTGGACGAGGGGCGGGCGCGCTGTTGTTCAGCACCCACACGAGGGCGAAGAACAGCACGGTCAAGGTGATTACGAAGGCGGTGAAGTTACCGCCCGCCGCAGACGGCTGGGGGGTGGTTTGGTGGGACATCAGATGGAAGACCTTCTCAACGTTCGACGGTAAGGGGGTATCACTCCCCGTATATTTCCAGTGTCGTTCATCCACCAGCCCCAGACCAGTGAGGTTTATCACGAATGGTTCATGAGCTTTATCAGGGCAAAAATTGCGAGACTACCGTTAGCATGGGTTTATCGCAATTCAACTCAGCCTCATTTAAGGAGCCATCCGCCATGGACAAGATTGACCGCAGAAAATTCTTCAAGTGGATGGGTGTCGGCGCGGCGGGTGTCGGCTCAACGGTGCTGCTGGGCGGCATCCCCACAGCGGCACAGCATGACGGCGAACACCCCACCCCTGACCCCGAAACGGTCAACAGCGCCACCGAAATGGACAACATGCACGCGCAGGGCGTTCAGACCTTCCTCGACAACATCGGCCAAGACCCGCTGTTCTGGAACCGCCGCCTAGAGCCGGTTATGGACGGCGACGTGAAGGTGTTCGACCTCGTGTGTGAAGAAGTACAGTGGGAGACCACCACCGGCCTCGTCTATACGGCGATGGCCTACAACGGCATCGTGCCGGGGCCGGAAATCCGCGTGACTGAGGGCGACAAGGTGCGCTTCAACGTCACCAATCACCTGCGCGAAAGCACCGCCATCCACTTCCATGGCCTGTTGGTCCCCAACAACGTGGACGGCGTGCCGTTCGTCACCCAGCCGGTCATCAAGATTGGCGAGACCGCAACCTACGAGTTCACCATCCGCAACAGCGGGTCGCATATGTACCACTCGCACCACAACTCCGCTGAACAGGTGACCAAGGGTTTGCTGGGCGCGCTGATTGTCGAGCCGAAAGACGCCAGCGCCGAGCCGGTCGTGACGGCGGACTACACGATGGTCCTCAACGACTCAGCGATGGGCTTCACCATCAATGGCAAAGAATTCCCGCACACGCAGCCCATCGTCGCCAAGTTCGGCGATAAAATCCGCATCCGCTACATGAACGAAGGCTTGATGATTCACCCGATGCACCTGCACGGCATCCCGCAGCAGGTCATCGCTAAGGACGGCTTCAACCTGCCGATGCCCTACATGTGCGACACGCTCAATGTCGCGCCGGGCGAACGCTACGACGTGATTGTGGACTGCACTGAATTGGGGCTGTGGGCGTTCCACTGCCACATCCTCACACACGCCGAGTCGCGGCACGGCATGTTCGGCATGGTCACGGTCTTGGCCGTCGCCGAATAAGCGCGCTGGGCAAACCGACCCCAACGCCAAGCAACATCAGCCCATTCAGCCCAGCCCCTCTCCTCTATGGAGAGGGGCTTTTAACGCGACGGGTGAGCAGCGAACGCGCCGCTGCGTCGCCCACCTCATCTGAAATTTGATGCCCCTGCCCTGACCGTTTGTTGAGGTTTGTGTTTTGAAACGTTGTTTTGGGCTATAATCCAGCACAGCATCGGGGACGCCGAGGGATGGGATTGAGCATGAACAGCGACCAACTGCGCGAACAAGGCATAGCCGCGCTCAAGGAACGGCGGTTAGATGACGCCAAGCGGCTGCTGGCGGAGGCAATCAAGCTCAACCCCCGCGACGCCGAGGCATGGGCGTATATGGGCGTGATGGCCGCCGACGCGAAAGCGCGCCTGATGGCCTTCCGCCGCGCCCTTGAGATTGATTCGGGCAACAAGACCGCCCTGACCTCGCTCAAGGCGCTGGGCATCGACCCCGTGAAACTGCTCGAAAACCGACCAGAGCCGCCCAAGCCCGCCGCGCCGCCCGCTGCCCCAAAACCCCTCGCCCCCATCGCGCCGATTTCGCCGCTGGGGACGCCCCCGACCGACCCCAAGCTCTCGACCACCGAAAACGAGTTCAACGCGCTGTTCGGCGGCGGAGATGACGTTAACCCCAGCTCTGCGGAATCGGTGTTCGGCATCGCACCGCCTAAACCCGCCCCCAAGCCCTCTACCGGCAGTCTGCCGCCCAAACCCCGTACCGCGCCGCTGACCAGTGACCCCTTTGGCGGCGCGCTGCAAGAGGACGACCCAACGGCATCGCCCTTACCTTCCATCAGGCCAGTTGATACCGGACGGCTGCGCCCGCCCAAGGCCACCCAGTCTGCGCCGGGCGTGCCTGTCCCAGACGAGTCGTACCTCGTGCAGGCGGCAGACGCAGCCGAGGCCGCCGTCCAGCGCGCGCCTCAGATGAACTCTGGCGGGATTGCGTGGGTCAAGAAGGCTAAGAACCGCGCCGGTGAGGGAGATGTGTGGCAGCTCCGACTGCAAGCGGGCGCAGCCATTTTCGCCGCCGTGCTGGTCATCGGGTTTGTGCTGATTTCGGTGGCGCGCAGCCCAGAAGCGCAGCGCTTGGTCGGCATCCGCACCAGCGTCCCCTCGCGCACACCAACGACCACCCCGACGCCGACCCCCGGCGTCACCCCAACGCCGACCGCCACACCCAACGCCACCCAGATTGCCGCCGCGACGCCGCTGCCGCCTTCACCCGTCGCCATTACGCCGCTGGCGCGCATCGACCGCACGCCCATCCCGACCGAGATTTTCGGCGTGTTCTACTTCCCATTGGAAGGCGTGATGCCCCGCGCCATCGGCACGCTCAACGCGGGCGACGCGACCAGCGTCCTCCCCACACTCAACGCCGAGGTGACGCTGGTCAGCGTGACGTTTAACCCCAACCCGTACTACTTCAAGGCCATCGCGCAGGCGCGCACCGGCGACTACGACGGCGCGCTGGACACGTTAGCTGAGGTCGAGGAGCGCCTAGAGAACGAGACCCGCGCCGAGGCGCGCCCGTTCGCCCGCGCCTTCGTCCAGTCGGCGTTTGCCGAGGTCGAGCTGATGCGCGCCCAAGACCTGCGCCGCCGGGGCAACCCTGCCCGCGCCTCGTCCAGCTACAGTGAGGCCGTCCGCCGCGCTGAACTGGCACTGGAGAGCAACGCCCAGATTGCCAGCGCCTACGTCGTGCTGGCGACCGTCGCCCTTGACCAGCGCCGCTTCGAGGATGCCTTCGACATCCTTGATGATGCCGCCAGTCCAGAGGTTGGGTCGGTGGACCTCGTGAATAATCTTGACCTTATCGCGCTGCGCGGGCAGGTCCACCTCGCGCAGGCCACCACATTGGGCGGTTCCGCCGCTGATGACAGCCTCGCGTTGGCCGACACGCAGGGTCAAGCCGCCTTCTTCGTCAACCCCTACGACCGGCGCGGTCACGAACTGCGCATTCAGGTGGCGCTGGCGCAGGAGCGCGCCGGTGACGCCGTGTTGCTCAACGACACCTACCGGCTGTACTTCCCCAACGACCCGCGTGCGCTCAAGCTCTTGGGCGACGCCCGTCAGGTCGAGGGCAACCCAGACCTCGCCTTTATCGCCTATTCCGACGCCGCTACCGCCGCTGTGACGGCCACGGGCGGGATTGGGCCAGCCGCTGCTGAAGCGCTGGTCGCCCGCGCCCAACTGCTGTTGGCCGAAGGGGACGGCGGCGCGGCGCTGGCCGACCTGAACGCCGCTTACGAAGCGCTGCCCGACGCCAGCATCCGCGCCCAGCGTATGGAGGCCGCCTACGCCGCTGGTCAGTATGACCTCGCGCTGGAAGACGCGCAGGCGCTGGTCGGCAGTGAGGTCGCGCCCGATGACGTATTCTTCCTGATGCAGGCGCGGGTGCGCTATGACCTTGCGGCAGCAGAATCGTCCGAAGCGCTGGCGGGCGCAGCGGCAGACGTGCTGGGG
>JALONW010000265.1 GCA_025454725.1 Anaerolineae bacterium | reverse complement strand
CCAGTCATCAAACACGCCGGTGATGACCTCTTTGGGGCTGTACTTGAAATCGTGGAACACCGAAATGTTGGGGTAGCCGGTGATGTCGGTACCGACCTTGCCGATGTGCTTGAACACCTTCAGGTCGAAGTCGGGCAGGTGGTCGTCGGCGTGTGTGCCGTAAGGTCGCAGCAGCACACCGCTGAAGGTGTGGAAGCTGATGCCGCCGGTGATGTTCTTGCGCTTGGCGATGAAATCGACCTGCGCGTGGACTTCCGGCTCGCTGGTCGGATAAGGACCTGCGCCGCGCTGCTGGTATTCCTGCCGCCACTCGACCGGATAGTTGCGGTTGAGGTCGAGGTTTTCTTTGATGTCCTGTTCCTCAATCGTCACGCCGTCATAGGCGTTCAGGCGGCCTTCGTACATCACACGGTAATATTCGCCGCCGAAATCGGTCGGCTCACGGCGCACCAACAGGCGCGGCTCGTCGGGGTGTTTTTTCCACTGACCGTTGGCGTCTTTAATCCGCATGTAGAGCATCCGTCCATCGCCGTCGATGTCGAATTCTTCGAGGCCGGGCAGCGGTTCCTCGTCGTAGGGGTAGGGGCGGGTGCTGCTGCGGCGGGCGCGGGGCGGCTCCTCCATTGCCCATTCTGCGCCGTCGGGGTTCAGGCGTGGGCAGATGTAATAGGCGCGGGTGTCGAGGACGCGGGTTACGTCTGCATCTGTGCCGTGGTTGGTGACGAGGTAGTTGAGGAAGTAGAGGCAGGCAGTCGAGGGCGAAAGCTCAGTGGCGTGGATATTGCCGTCAATCCAGAACGCGGGCTTGTCAGCGTCTGCGCCGGTGCTGAAGTTGGTGACGGTCAGCACCCAGATGTCACGTCCCTCGTAGCTCTTGCCCATGCTCTCAACCTTCACGAGGTCGGGGTACTCGGTGGCGTAGGCTTGTAATAAGGTGGTCAAATCGTCGTATTTGTAATAGCGGTCAAACGCGATTGCAGGCATGTGTGAATCCTTTTATGCAGAAAAGCGCATATCTGCGGTGTATTGTGCCGCATCTATGGCGAGTCCATGTAAAACCGCTTTGATGAGATGAGCTTAAAAACACAAATCCCCTACGCTGGGCGAGGGGATTTTGCGGTTATTGGGACGGTCTTACAGCGTGATGCGCCCAGTTGCCAGCAGGATGAGGAACACGAATACCACCACCACAAGCAGGGTCAGCACAGACAGAATCAGGCGCTCTGACCCGCTCATCGAACCGAAAAAACCGGGGCCTTTGGGCTTTTTGGCTTTATCTTCGTCGTCGGGTTCTTCCATTGAACTGCGGCGCAGGTCGTCAAACATGAGGGATAACTCCTTTATAAAAACCCACCTTATGTGGTAGGTAATCAGACGTTTCTGGCCCCAATTGTAACACGCTTAACCGTCGTTGACCGCAAAGACGCCCGTTGCACGGGTGGCAAAACGGCGTACAATTCCACCTATGACCGCTGCTCGTAGCGACGAGAACAGGAGACGCTAAACCCCCTATGTCCCACACCCCTTTCTTACAGCGACTCGATTCTGGCCTGCCCCTCCTCAGTGATGGCGCGATGGGGACTCAGCTCCATCGCACCGGCCTCCCCATCCACGCCAGCTTTGACCTCGTGAACTTGACCGACCCTGACCGGGTATACACTGTCCACCATGCCTATATCGAGGCCGGGGCGGAACTCATCGAGACCAACACCTTCGGCGCGAACCGCTACAAACTTAGTGACCACGGTTACGGTGACAAAGTGACTGAAATCTGTCGCGCTGGGGTCGAAATTGCCCGGCGCGCCGTCGCAGACAGCGGGCGTAACGAGGTCTATATCGCTGGGGCGGTCGGGCCGCTGGGGATTCGGATGCGCCCATATGGGACGCTGACCAAAGAGGACACCCGCGCCGCGTTTGCCGAGCAGATTGGCGCGCTGGCTGAGGCTGGGGTGGACGCTATTCTGCTAGAGACGTTCGCCGACCATCATGAGCTGATGGAGGCGTTGGCAGCAGCGCGGTCGGTCGCGCCAAGCCTGCCCATCATCGCTCAAGCGACCTTTTCCAGCGATGACCGCACACTGTCAGGGTATACCCCAGCACGGGTGGCCTATGACCTGTTCCGCGCTGGTGCAGATGTGATTGGCGTGAACTGTTCCGGTGGCCCCGCGCATCTGGCCAACATCGTTCATACGATGCAGACGTGTGTCCCGCAGGCGCGTCTGTCGGTGATGCCCAACGCGGGTTTCCCGGAGTCGGTTGGGGGGCGGGTCATGTACCCGGCGACGGCGGAATATTTTGGTGATTACGCGCTGACCTTCCAGATGCTGGGTGCGCGCATGATTGGCGGGTGCTGTGGCACGACGCCCGAACATATTAACGCGATGCGTCGGGCGCTGGATGAGGCGTCGTCGGGTTTACGCCCAATGCCCGCCGTCCAAGTGTTGGAGCAGCCCAGCGCTGAGGAATCGGGCGTTATTTTGCCGCCGACCGGCTTGGCCGAGCGCCTAGAGGCGGGGCTATTCACCATCACCGTTGAGATGTCGCCACCGCGCTCGTTCAACGTTGAGAAACTGGTGCGCAGTGCGAGACTGCTGCGTGACGCGGGCGCACACATCCTCGACATCGCTGACACACCCGCCGCCCGGATGCGGATGTCGCCTTACGCCGCCGCCCACCTCATCCAGACACAGGTCGGGGTCGAGACGGTGCTGCACTTTCCGACCCGTGGGCGCAATCTGCTGCGGATTCAGGGCGATTTGTTGGCGGCACACGCGATGGGTTTGCGTAACTTGTTCGTGACGATGGGCGACCCGACCAAAATCGGTGATTACCCGGACGCCAACGACAGCTATGACATTGTGCCGAGCAAGCTAATTTCGCTCATCAAGCACAACATGAATAAAGGCGTTGACCAAGCCGGGAACAGCATCGGCGCGCCCGCTGGCTTTTTGGTCGGCTGTGCGCTGAACATGGGGGCGGACGACCTCGACCACGAGATTAAAATCCTCGGCAACAAACTCGACGCCGGGGCAGATTTCGCCCTCGGTCAGCCGGTGTTTGAGCCGTGGCGCATCAAGCGCTTTTTGACACGCTATGAGGAGCTAACCGGTCAGCCGTTTACGCTGCCAGTGCTGCTGGGCGTGATGCCTCTGTATACGCTCAAGCACGCCCAATTCCTGCACAACGAGGTCCCCGGCATTACCATCCCTGATAGCATCTTCAAGCGGATGGAGGACGCGGGCGAACACGCCGCGCAGGAGGGGGTTACCATCGCTCAAGAACTGCTGCGCGCCGCCGCGCCGCTGGTCGCAGGCGCGTACATCATCCCGGCATTTGGCAAATATGAGCTGGCGGCGGAAGTGGTCGCCGCTGTGCCGGTGGTGGCTTAATCATGATGTTTGACGAGCGCCCAGATAAAGATAATCCGCTGACCGTCAGCCAGCTCACCGCGCAGGTGAAGGGCATCCTTGAGGGGAGCCTACTGCTGCGGAATATCTGGATTCAAGGTGAGGTCAGCAACGCCCGCCAGTATGCCAGCGGCCACTGGTATTTCACGCTCAAGGACGGTGGTTCGTCGCTGAAGTGTGTGATGTGGCGCAGCGCGGCGGCCAATCAGCCCATCGCGCCAGAGGATGGAGCGTCGCTGTTGGCGCGTGGCAAGATTACTGTCTATGAACGCAGCGGGGAGTATCAGCTTCAGGTAGACCAACTCCGCCCGCTGGGTGTCGGTGACCTGTACGCCCAGTTAGAGGAGATTAAAGCGCGCTTGGTCGCCGAAGGCTTGACCGACGCGAGTCGTAAACGGGAACTGCCCGCGCTGCCGTGGCGGATTGGCGTGGTGACATCGCCGGACGCGGCAGCCTTCCAAGACGTGCTGAATGTACTGCGCCGCCGCTTCCCGCTGGGCGAGGTGATTTTATCACCCACGCAGGTGCAGGGGGCGGATGCGCCGCCGCAGATTGTCCGCGCCATTGAGCGCTTGAACGCAGGCGACCTATGCGACGTAATTTTGGTCTGCCGGGGCGGTGGGAGCATCGAAGACCTGTGGGCGTTCAACCATGAGATGGTGGCGCGGGCGGTCGCACTGTCCCGCCTGCCAACGGTTACCGGCGTCGGCCATGAGACCGACACCACGCTGGTCGATTACGTCAGTGACTACCGCGCCCCGACCCCTTCCGCCGCCGCTGAAACCGTGACCCGGTTTGCGGTCGATTTGCCCGCTTATGTCGAGCAGGGGCGGTTCGACCTCGATGCGCTGATGGCGGCGCGTTTGGACGGTCTGCGCGGCGCGCTCGAACAGACTGAACAGCGGATGCAGGCCGCTTCGCCAGAGCGTGCAATCCAGTCTGCGCGCCAGACGGTTGACCGTTTGGCTGACCGACTGGGGGCGCGCACCGAGTCGCGACTGTCGGTGCTGCATGAGCGCTTGGCGTCCGAGGCGCGGGCGCTGGATGCGGCCAATCCCACCGGTTTGTTGGCCCGGGGCTATGCGCTGGTGCGCCGGTTGGACAATGGCGCGGTCGTTCGCTCTGCATCGGAGGTCGAGGCAGGTGAGGGGATTACCATACAGGTACAGGATGGGCGCTTTAACGCCCGTGTCGTCGATGAAGGGGGTTTGCTGTGAGCGATGAAATCGGGTCGATGGCCTTTGAGCAGGCGTTCAGTGCGCTGCAAGAGGCTGTCACACGCCTCGAATCAGGTGAGATGACATTAGAGGAGTCCGTGGCGTTGTATGAGCGCGGGCGACTGTTGGCGGCGCGCTGCCAAGCCCTGCTCGACGCGGCGGAGCTGCGTGTACGGCAGGTAAGCGGGGCAAATTAACGGTTTTTTCTGTCATTTGGCAGATGAGAAGCCGTTTCCGGCGCGCCCTCGGTGCGCTAAAATGAGAAATAGGCACAGCTAAGGGGCGTTGGCCGGTAAATTGGGTTAACGCTAACTTGCTATCGGCTGTTGCCTTGTGTAAAATTTAACAAAGTAGAGTGTCTGATTTTGACTGCGGTGAAATCGGAGTAAGGCGGTAGCAGGTATGGATTTGAGTGCGAAGAATCGTGGTGGCGGGTCCGGGTTCAACCCTGTGTTGATTATCTTGGGCGGCGCTATAGTTCTTGTGGGCGGCTATCTGATTAGCCTGCTTGCGCCGAGCTTGTTCCCCGTTGCAGCCTCGGCTGAAGCTGGCCCAATTGACCAGTTGTTCCGGGTGATGCTGTTCTTGGGCGGCGTGGTGTTCGTTTTGGTGGAGGGGCTGCTGATTCTCTCGATTGTGCGCTTCCGGGCGCGCAAGGGCGAGACAGGTGACGGCGCGAACTTCAATGGCAACGTCATGCTGGAAGTCATCTGGACGGCTATCCCAGCGGTGGTGGTGGTCTTCATCACCCTGTACAGCTATCAGGTCTGGGTGGACATCCAAGCGCCGAAGAACGATGAGATGGTGGTCGAGGCCGAGGGTGTCCGCTTTGCGTGGACCTTCACCTACACCGACCCATTGGGTCGCTTAGCTGATTTTGACACTCAAGATTTCAGCGACAGCGTGCTGCACACCTATGTGGGTCGCCCGGTGCGTCTCCAGATGCAAACCCGCGATGTGAACCACGCCTTTTGGGTGCCGACCATGCGGATTAAGCAGGACCTGCTGGCTGGGCGCACTACTGAGGTGGCGTTTACGCCGACCCAAGCGGGTCGTTACCGCATTGTCTGCACGGAATTGTGCGGCGGCGGTCACGGCGCGATGTACAGCTACATCCAAGTCTATGCCACCGAGCAGGAATGGCTGGAGCGTTTCATCGACATTCGCGTTGACCG
>JALONW010000264.1 GCA_025454725.1 Anaerolineae bacterium | reverse complement strand
CTGCTGTAGGTCGGTCGGGCTGACGGGAACTGCCCAGCGGTCGGCTTGGTGTACAAGCCGACCGCTTCGTTTTGCGCCACTGGCAGCCATCCACCGCGCTGGCCGACCCGCTGCGCCAGACCCGCCGCTTCCAGCGCCACTAGCGCATAGCGAATCTGGCGCTCGTGCTTAGGGACATACAGCGCGATGTCGATGGTTTTGACGCGCCGCCGCGTGTTCTTGTGCAGCTTCTCCAGCCAGTTCAAAACCGCCTTTTGGAACTGGTTGATGTGGGTCGCTGTCGAACTATTTTTAGGACTGTTCATTGTTCCCCCATTGTTTTTCAATTCAACGCCATAGGTTCAGTTTTCAGGCATAGCCATCTCCCCATCCACATACACCAACCATCCGCGACCGTAGCGCTTGGGGTAAACCTTCGGCACTCTGTCCATCGAGAAGCCGACCCGTTCACACAGCGCAGCCATCAGCAGCCCGGCCACCAGCTCGGCCTGTTCTCGCGGCATGTCGTCGAGGTCAACCCGCAGCGAGACCGGCGTCGGCTTATCCGCGTCCATCACCGTCGCCCTCTAGCTCGTCAGCCTGACGCCGCAGCTCGGCAGCCATTGCTGCGCGCTCGGCTAGGGTCGGTTTGACTTCTCGTGCGACGATATTCAAGATTGTTTGCAAAGAGGAGGGGTGAAACCTACCCGGATGCTCACCTTTGGCGTTCACATCCACGATAAACTTAATGCTGGATAGTGACAGTCTGGCGGAGTCGAGGCGTTTGGCCTGATAAGCCAACAGCCTAAAAGCCGACTCGTTGGTTGCAACCGCCTCCTCGCTAATGGCACGTTCAAGCGCTTGATAATCCGGTTGGATGCGCTCAAATCCTGTCCCATCTTTCCAAATCAAAAGCCTTTCCAAGCGCTCCTTTTGCTCATAAGCAAACAGGATGCGCTTAACGTCTTGCTCGTAAATCAGAGCCTCATCAGGGTTGTCATATGGCCCATAGGACGAACTCACATAGAGGTCGCTCAAATTCTGGCGCACCCATTCCAGCATCTCGGTATCCGTTTTCTCATCCATCAGATTGGCTCCCCTTCAATCCATATTCCAGCGATAGGACTTGGGATGGCTCATCAAAAATTCGTATCCCTTGAAAAGCGCATCAGCCAACTTTTGGACGCTCAATGGTTCATCATCGCTGCCATCAAATGGCACGGAAAACCCTCCCACCTCAACCTCTGGTCTGAATGTCCAAGTAGGGATTTGACTGGTTTTCACAAACCAAGAAATCTTCTTGCTGTGTAGAATGCCGATGATGTGGTTTAGCCTGCGTGCAGCATTGGCCGATTCAATCTCGCGGTCTATTTCAGGGTCGAACTCGACATCTATACTCCGTTTCTTAATTTCATCTGCGGGCGCTTGTTTATCATCCATCAGATAGGCTCCCCTTCTATTTCCGCGAGTAAATACCGCACCTTCGGCCCCAGCCCCACCGTCCCGATGCAGCGAACAATCAACCCCTCCATGATGAACGGCGCGCCCGTCCGGTACGGCTCCGGCAACCACCGCGCAGCGGCAGGCATCCAGCCATCGAGGAGGTAGGTCGTCCCATCATCCCCGTCCGGGTCCGGGTCGGCGTACACCATGCGAATCATCCCCAGCGCGACGGTCTCAGCAGGCGTGTAAATCAATTCGCACAGGTCGAGGATGCTGACCTGCCCGCGCCCCACGCTGGCCGTTACGACGACACACTCCATATCCCAGCCGCGTTCTTTGTCGAACACGACTCCCCAGTGGTCGCCCCACCGGGTCATCTTGATAACGCCGCAGTCGCCCACGCGCCGCCGGTCGTCGATGTCGTGCAGCAGACGGACGCGCCGCCCTTCCACCACCTCATCAGCTGGGATCATTTTCTTCCTCCGCCTCAATACCGATTCCAAGAACGCGGTTCAGTGCGCTAATGGCTTCGTCGATATGCCGTTTTTGGAGTTCTTCATTCTCGTGAAGGTTGTAAATTTCCTCATCGGTCATGCCATAGGTGGTCAGGTATTCGTCGTACTCGGTGTACGAGTCGATCTGATGCTTCATCAGACTTAGCTGCTTGATCCAAACACGCAGGTCATCCGAGTCCGGTGTTTTAAGTGTTTCTGCGCTCATCGCCTAAACCTCCTTGGCTAAACTGGCGATAACATGAGCCGCCCACCCGTCATAGTGATAGCGCAGCTCGTCATAGCGTTTGTTTCCATCACGGTCAAACTCATGGAAAACAGGCTTTCCATCCGTTAGCAGGTCGTGCAGCGCCCGCTTAATTTCGAGATGGAAGTAAGCGGGTAGGGTTAGCTCCCAAGCCCGCTCACCCATCAAAGCGCGACCTTCGATGTGATAATCTGCACCGCGTTTTTTCTCACCACAGCGGTAGTAAACACGTATAAAGTGGTCACTGCTGGATGAGCAGTAGATTTCATCAGATATGCCTCGCAGCTCCCAACGTCGTGTCCTCATAGCTACCGCCGCCCTTCCAGCTCATCCGCGAGTCGGCGCAGCTCGGCAGCCGCAGCCTCGCGCTCGACTTGGGTGGCTTTCCGCGCACGCGCCGCCAGCCCATCGAGCTTGGGCATGAACCAATCTGCCCACCAATCGGGCGTCACCTTATCTGTTTCGGCCTGCATGGCCGACCTTAGCTTGGACACTGAAAGGCTATGTTCTACGGCATAATTCAACCAATAACGTTGGGCGTCTGGGTCAAGCGCAGCGACAGCTTGATGATGTCCAAAGCTAAGTTTGTCCATACGTATAGACAAATCGACCGCCCGACACACATAGCTGTACTCGCGCAGTGTCTTCTCTTTGTATCCGGTCTCCATGGCTGCCGACCGATATTTATCACCCCAGCGCCATTCACCTAAGTTGAACCAGTCGCCGATGTTGAACTGCATACCCGACTCCATGCGGTGCAGCACGCCGCCAACGTTCATCCAGTCCTCGAAGCTGGCACTTTCGCCACCCCGCAGACCGACCGCCGTCAGCGTGAAATCTCCAATTTGCACGCCGCCGTCTGGGGTGGGGGCGACCGCAGTCGCCCCGCCCGTGTACGCCGCCAGTGAGTCGCTCATCGACATCTGACCGATGTTCGGCGCTTGCTTCGCCAGCTGCTCGAAGACGCTGACCCGCCCGCGCTCATCACGCTTGGACATACGCACCCCCTGCCTCGACCGCATCGACCAAACTGAACGCTTCGAGCGCCGCCTCGCTGTCGGGCGCGTAGGCGAAGATGCTCTTGCCCTCCCGCGCCGACTCCGCCCACGCGATGCGCTCCCGGATTGACGGCATCACCTTGCCGGGGTAGCGCTCCGCCGTGTCGCGGATGTTGGCCTCATGCTCAATCACCTTCGCACGCACCCGGTTGAACTGGATGCCCAGCAGCCGCATCTCGGCCATGTTCGCGGCCTTGCGCGATTGGTTGAGTTCATCGACGCGCAGCTGCGTGTCGAGCAGACCACGGAGGGAAGGCGTCTCGGCCTGCGTGCAGAAGATGATGTCGGTCGTCGCGTTGTAAATCAGGTGGTGCAGCAGCGACGGGGTAGGGCTGGTATCCACCAGCACATAGTCGAACACCCCGGCCAGCGGCATCAGGCGGCGCAGGAAGACATACGGGTCGGGGTTCTGTGCCATCACCGCCGCCGCGATGTTCATCGTCTCGTAGTTGCTGGCGATGAGCGCCAGCTCGCCCGGACGCATGTCCTCCATCCGCCCACTGTAGTCGGCCCAGTTTTGTTCCGGGACCATCTCCATCACATTCTTAGCCGGGGCGTTGCGAACCAGCCAGTCGTACAGCGCCGGTCGGCGCTCCATGCCCAGCATCGTCGCCCCGTGACCCTGCGCGTCGGTATCGACGAGCAGGACGTTATAGCCCCGTGAAGCCAACCCGGAGGCCAGCGTGACGGCGGTGGTGGTCTTGCCTACGCCGCCTTTTTCGTTACTGAAAGTGATCACACGCATGGTTACACCGTCCTTTTGTGAGTTAAAAATCAATTTGCAATCACAGAGTCGTACAAGCTGCCCGACTCTGGTTCATCGTTCTGATTGAGAAATATGAGCGCGACGGCCAGCGGCGAGGCCATCAGATAGACCCGGTTGCCCTCGCGCTTCCGCACCGGCAGGTACAGCGCCGACGCCTGAGAGGTGGTGAAGTGTGGCACGCGGCACGGCTCCGAGTGGCCGGGCGGCACGCCGAGGTAATCCCCCAGCACATCACCCGGCCCGCTGAAGCGTAGACCGGCATCCCGCCAGCCCAGACGCCCGGCAATCTGGCAGTCCAGCCGCCGCAGCGCCTCGCCGTCCTCGATGTCAATCCCGTGCCACATGCCCACCTCCTAGAAAGGAATATCAAACCCAGCGCGTTCCATGGCTTCAATGGCAGTCCGCACCTTCACCACCGCCTTTTGGCGGCTGCGCGACGACAAGCGCGTGTTCATGAAGTAGGCCATCACATCAATGGCGATACCGCCTGCTTTAAGCTCTCTATCCGTCGCGTCCAAGTTAAAGGCCATGTCGAGAAGATATTTCGCCATCTCAAAATGGACTTTGTGAGCCTCATACACCCGCCCCGGATGGCCGCCTTTATCCAGCTCGCGCAGCAGCCAGTAGAAGAAGCCGACAACCATCGTCATACGTGGGTACATCGAAAGATTAGCGGGCATCAGAACAATCTCGCTTGTGCTGTTTCAGCAGCCACCGGCGCATCCATCAGAAACGGCAGCGGGTTGCCCCACGTCCTGCCCTTACCGCCCAGCGCCTTCCGATATGCCTGCTCGGTGCGGTCGGCGGGGTCTAGGAACTGCATGTTCAGCAGTCCGAAGAAGTCGTGTTCGGTCTTCACGCTGACTTGGCGCTTAGTTTTGCTGCGCCACTCGATTTTGTCCTTGTCGCCCTTCACGGGTTTTCTGACTTCCTCCCAGTCGGTGGCGTGCCAGATAGCACCGCCCTGAGCGCGCATGGACGACTCCCACAGCCGCGTCACGGCGTACTGGTTGGCTGCGCCCGGACCCGTCCGCAGCCAATAGATGTAGCCCCACGTATCGGGGCTTGCAGTCCATACCTCTACCTTCATACCGTCCACTTCGAGGCCACGGTACACGCTGCCCCAGCGGGTCGAGCCGCCGTAATCGGCCTTTTTGAAAATTCCATCGGCCAGCATCTTATCCAGCGTCGTCCACAAACTCGGCTTGGCAATGGCGATGATTTCCACATCCTTCGGGTCGGGCTTTCCGCGCCGGATTGACCCGCCAACCTCCAAGACCTCGCAGTGGTCGGCAATCCAGTCCGTGACCTTTTCGACGATGAGCCAATGTTTCGGGAAGCCGAAACGCGGCGCATCCACCGGCGACAAATTACCCGACACCGGCGGCAGGATGACCGGCTCCTCGTTGACGCGCAGCTCTCCGCCCTCCCGCCAAATCAACCCTTCGTCATCTGCGAAGTCCAACGCCCAGAGTCCGATGTCGTGCATCCGCTCAGTCGGATACCCGTACACCGCGACATGAATCTCGTTGTCCTTCACCTCTGAGTTAGAAGTGATTTTGAATGCCCAGATACCTTTGGAGATGCAAGCCCGCTCAAACCGCGCCTTATCCAGAATCACCCAACCGTTCGCTGGGCTTAAACCGAGGTATGCGTTAGCCATCAGACCACCTCCGCAAACAGTGGCAGGTTGTACGCCGCATCCAGACGGGACTGGGCAACCCGGACGTAAGCCTCGTTGTTGTCGCAGCCGAGACCCAGCCGACCGGTGTTCCGGGCAGCCACCAACGTGCTGCCCGACCCGGCGAAGG
>JALONW010000263.1 GCA_025454725.1 Anaerolineae bacterium | reverse complement strand
AGCGCGCTGATGCCCAGTTCGACGGTTACACCGGCCATCAGTCCCAGCGCGGCGGCGTTTACCCCGTCCAGCAGCGCCGAAAACACCTTCGATTGGCGCATTTTGGGAATATACGGGTTGCTGATGAGGACGAAGATAAACGACGGTAGGAAAATCCCGACCGTCGCCAGCAGTGCGCCCAATAAGCCCGCCCCGACTGTATCGCCAATCAGGTAGCCGACAAAAGTGGCCGTGGTGAACAGTGGCCCCGGCGTGAACTGACCAACGGCCACCGCGTCGAGCAGTTGTTGGTTGGTCAGCCAGCCGAGGGTGTCCACGAAGTCCGTCTGCATAAAGGCCAGCAGCACATAGCCGCTGCCGTACAGCACCGCGCCGATTTTTAAGAAGGTGAGGAACAACGTGGGGAGCGAAACCGCGCTGGCGGCGGCGCTTAGGCCGGTCTGGGCGAACAAGGGCAGCACCACCCACGCGCTGGGCGCTTGACCGGCGCGCAGCCGTGCATAAGCGAAGTAGAGCAGCCCCAGACCGAACAGCAGTACGATTTCACTGACCCCCAGCAGATAGAGCGCTGTTGCGCCGATGCCAACCGCGATGAGTTCACGAGTCTTGAGCGCCTTACCCAACAGCCCGTAAATCGTGTGAGCGACAATGGCGATAATGACCGGTTTGACCCCATAAAGCAGGCCAATGGCGGCGGGTGTCGTCCCGACCTGAACGTATATCGCAGCGAGGAGCAGCACCAGCAGTGCGGCGGGCAGGATGAAGCATACCCCAGCGACAATCGCGCCCTTCCAACCCGCCCGGACGTGACCGAGATGGATGGCCATCTCGGTCGAGTTGGGGCCGGGGAGCATATTGGTCACGCCCAGCAGGTCGAGGAAGTGCTGATCCGTCACCCAGCCGCGTCATGCCTTGCCTTCCGCTAACCCGTTCGAGAGGAAGTAGCGGGCGCTTTTGCTGACCGCCTCGGTCATATCGGTGGCGCACTTGTCCAGCTCGACGAATCCCCATGCCGCCTGTGACGCTTGGACGACCGTTTTGAGGTCAACTTCGCCGTCGCCCGCCGCCACCATTGGCGAGTCAGGTGAATCGGCAGGGCCGTCTTTGAGGTGCAGCAGCGGGGCGCGTGCGCCCAAGTCGCGGACGACCTGCACCGGATCGAGTCCGGCTACCTGCGCCCAATATACATCCACTTCAAAAATCACTGAGGGGTCAAGCAGGTCGGCCAACCGGTACAGCGCCGGGATGTCATCGATATAGGCGAACTCCCACCAGTGGTTGTGGTAGCCATACCCGAAACCGGCTGCCCGCGCCGCTGCCGCCGACTCGTTGATGAGGTCGGCGGTGCGGGCGAGGGTGTCAGCGTTGGTGAAGTGTTCGGGCGGCAGGTAGGGCAGCACGATGGTTTGGAGGTGGAGCAGGTCCGCCGCGTCGAGCCATTTCTGGCGGTCAGCGCCGACCAGCGGTGGTAGGTGCGCGCTGACCACGTTGAGGCCGTGGCGCTCGAAAACGCGGGCCGCGTGCCGGAAGTCGGTTGGCAGGTCGCCCCACGGTTCGACTGCCGCAAAGCCCATTTCGGCCACCTTTTCTATCGTCCCGTCGAAGTCGGCGGCCAGTTCCTCGCGCAGGCTGTACAGTTGAACGCCCAGATGCGGCTTACTCATCGAGGCGCACCTCGCGCCCGGTCTCAGCGCTGGTGTAAATCGAGTCGAGGATAATCTGCACGGCCAGCGACTGTTCGGCGGGCACGGGAGACGGTTTGCCGGTGAAAACCGCCTCAGCGAATGCCATACACTCCACCGCGTGCGGCCCTAATACCTGTGGCAGGTATTGCAGCGTGATGTCGTACTGCTGGCGCGGCTGGTTGGTGCTGGTGTACAGCTCGGCCTTGGGGTAATGGCATCCGCCTGCCGTGCCGTACAACCAGACCTGTAAGTCCTCGTTGTGCGGCCCGTTCAACATCCAGCTAAATTCCAGCATCATGGTTGCGCCGTTGGCGAACCGGACGAAGCCGACCGCCAGTTCTTCCACGTCCATTTCTGGCATGATTTCCGAGCCGCCCGCCCATGGCGACCACGCGCCGGGGAGTTTGCTCAGGGCGTTGCGGGCGATGCCGGTCACGCTGACTGGGGTGGGGCTGCCCATCAGCCAGAGCGCGGTGTCCAGCGCGTGGACGCCGATGTCGATGCACGCACCGCCTCCTGACCGTGACTTGAGCAAGAAGCCGGGGCCGTTGGGGACGTTGTTGCGGCGCAGATACCACGCACGGGCGTGATAGACATCGCCCAGCGCGCCCTTATCGACCTCAGCCTTGAGCGCCATGCCCTGCGGGCTGTAGCGGTGGTGTTGGGCTGTCATCAGCAGCTTGCCCGACCGGTCGCGGGCGGCAATCATCTGGCGGATTTCATCTGGGGTAGGGGCCAGCGGTTTCTCGCAGATGACGTGTTTTCCGTTGTTCAGCGCGGCGACCGCCAGCGGCGCATGGAACATTGACGGTGTGCAGATGTCGATGATGTCGATGTCCGGGTCTTCGATGATGGCGAGGCTGTCGGTGTAGAGGCGTTCGACCTCCCAACGTTTGCCCCACAGCGCGAGGGCTTCGGGGCTGGTGTCTGCGCCCGCGACGACGGTCGTATAGGGAGATGCCGCCCAGCCGGGCATGTGGGTCGCGGCGATACCGCCGACGCCGATAACACCGACCTTCAGGGGTTGGATAGCCATAGTCGGGGGTTACTCCTCGCGTTTCTTTAGGGTCTCAAGCGGTTTGGCGTTGGGCGCATCAAGGCGGTAAGCCGCGCCCGACGGGGCCGCCCACTTGACTGCGTTGGTGATGACTTGCAGAACCTCTTGTTGGTAGTAGATGGGGTAGGTCTCGTGGCCGGGGCTGAAGTAGAAGACCTTGCCGCGCCCCCGGTGGTAGCACAGCCCCGACCGGAACACTTCGCCGCCGGGATACCAACTGATGAAGACCAGCTCGTCCGGTGTTGGGACATCAAAAAATTCACCGTACATCTCGTGGCCGGGCAGCTCAAAATATTCGCCCAAGCCGTCGGCGATGGGGTGGCCGGGGTTGACCACCCAGATGCGCTCGTGTTCGTCGGCTTCGCGCCACTTGAGGGAGCAGGTCGTCCCCATCAACTTCTTGAAGATTTTGCTGTAGTGGCCGCTGTGCAGCACGATGAGACCCATCCCCAGCAAAACGCGCTGGTGGACGCGCTCGACGATTTCGTCGCTCACGTCACCATGCGCCATATGGCCCCACCACGTCAGCACGTCGGTCTGGTCGAGGACTTCCTCGGTTAGGCCGTGTTCGGGCATGTCGAGCGTGGCAGCGCGGGCGGTGAACCCGTTGGCGTTGAGGTGGTCAACGATGGGCTGGTGCAGGCCGTTGGGGTAGACCTTCTGGACGGCGGGGTGTTTCTGTTCGTGGCGGCCTTCGTTCCAGACCGTTACGCGGATGCTCATGGTGTGGGTTACTCCGTAGGAAGTTTCCAGATGGCGCTGTTGAGGATGGAGTCGATTTGCGGGCGGTGCTGGTCGGCCTCGTCGGGGCGGGTGTAGGCGATAACCTCGACGAACTGGTCGAACTGTTGGGTGACGGTGACGACGACGTAGAACAGGTCTGTCCCGCCGGTGAGCTGGTAGCCCTCGAACCCGTTGAGTGTAACGGGCTGCGGCTCTCCAAATGTGGCAGTCGTGCTGCTGGCAAGTGAGACCGCGTAGTTCATCAGGTCGTTTTCGACGCGGTTGCGAGGGGTCGCGCTGACCTGTACCACCACCTCACTAGGCTGGAGGCCGATGTTAAACAGGCGCAGGCCAGCATCCTCGGCGCTGTACAGCATCAGGCTCTGGGGGTCTGCTTCTAATAGTTCCCAGCCAGCCGGGTGAGAAAAGCTGAGACCCGGTGCAGTGCCTGATTTATCGACCAAAACAGTATCTGCGCTGTGGGTTTCCGGCGTCGAGTCGGGGGAGACGGCGGTTGGTTGGGTCGCCAGCGTGCCGCACCCGGTGAGGGTGAGGAGTAGAACGACCAACCCGGACATAAAACGGGACATAACCACCACTTTCTAGCATGAATTTTAGCGGGCAAACAAAGCCCCACCAGTATAACAAGCGCGCTGGCGTGGTGGTAGCACCGCATGGAAACGGTGCCAGTTTGGTAGGGGGGAGTGATGAGAGGGTGTTTGTAAATTGCCCGGATGAACAGCGAGGACAGGGCAGGCCCTGTCCGTACAGGCGTAAATCCTCCCGCGCACAGGTGAAAATGGCGTAGAATTATCCATCCTGTAGGGACAGCACCTGTGCTGTCCGCTGATGTTAAAGGTATTTGCTCACAAATCTCACATCGTTGAGACTATCAGAGAAAACTGGGCAAGTATTTTAACGCGGGATGGGCGGCTCGTTGAGCGTCAGCCAGTATGTCCCGACCGTCTGCACGGCCTTGATGAACTCGACGAAATCGACTGGTTTGCGGATATAGCTGTTTGCGCCGAGGTCGTAGCTGCGGATGAGGTCCTCACGTTCCCGCGATGTGGTCAGGACGACGACGGGGAGGTAGCGCGTTTTGGGGTTGGCGCGAATCTGGCGCAGCACCTCATGGCCGTTGACCTTGGGTAGGTTCAGGTCAAGCAAGATAAGCTGGGGCAGGAGATGGAATTGTTCCGGGTTCATCAAGTGGCTGATGGCCTCGCCGCCGTCACGGGCGCGGTCAATTTGCACGTCGCCCAGCCCGGCCTTGTTAAAGGCGCGCACGGTCAAATCGAAGTCGTCGTCGTTGTCCTCAACCAACAGGATTTTTTGTCCGAGCGCCATCATTATGTCCCCTCCGGGCCTAGTGTGAAGTAAAACGTTGCGCCTGCGCCGGGTGAACCTTCTGCCCAGATGCGCCCCCCGTGACGGTGGACGATGCGCTGCACGGTAGCCAGCCCGATGCCATTCCCCTCGAACTCGGTAACGGGGTGGAGGCGCTGGAAGGCGGTAAAAAGTTTATCCGTATACTGTGAATCGAAGCCGACGCCGTTATCTCTGACATAATAAACGGTGATGCCCTGTTCTCCAAGACTGCCAACCTCGATTTGAGTCAGGTCTGAACGGTTGGTAAATTTCCAAGCGTTGCCGAGCAGGTTTTCCAACAGAAGCTCGGTCAGTTCGGGGTCGGCTTTGGCATAGAGCTTGGGGTGGATGGTGATTTCAGAACGGCGCTGTGGCTCTAAAAGCAAGAATTCGTCGAGGATGCGCTGGGCCATTGCGGTCAAGTTCACGGTTTCGCTCACCATTTCGGAGCGGGTCACTCGGCTGAGTTTGAGCATGTCGTCAATCTGATGGCCCATGCGCTTGCTGGCACTGCGGACGCGGTTGAGGTATTCGAGTGCTTCCGGCGCAAGCTGGTCGCCGTAGTCCTCAAAGAGCGCTTGGCTAAAGCCGTTGATAGCGCGCAGTGGCGCGCGCAGGTCGTGGCTGACCGAGTAGCTGAACGCCTCAAGCTCACGGTTGACGGCGGTAAGCTGGCTGAGGCGCTGTTGGAGCTGGTCTTCGGACTTGCGGAGGGCGGTGGTGCGCTCGGCAACTTTGCGCTCTAGCTGTTCGTTGACCGTCTTCAATTTCTCGACAAGATTCTTGTTCTCGAACAAGGTGGCCACCTGTTCCGAGAACAGGCGCAGGATGTGTAGGTCGTCTTGGGCGAACAATGCGCCACTTGGGACGCCCAACAACATCACGACCCAGCGCTTATCGCTCCGCGCCACCGGCACGAGGAACAAGGTGCGGGCTTCGAGCATTTGACGTAGGTCAGGGAGGTCGCTCTGGACGTCTGTCAAGTGGATGTAGGTCGGGCTGCCGCTGGCCCATACTGCCCGAATGCGCTGTCTGGCCGCCTCGTTGATGATGAGTTGGCGCTGGGTATCGATGTCGCTGATGGTGACATTGACCCCATCGGAGTCCACTGTGGCAATTGCGCCTTTGCTCCCGCCGATAATCTGAAGCGCCATGCGGGTGGCGTCGCGCAGCACGGCGTTAAACGAGTGGTTGAAGATGTCTTTGGAAAACCCGTCGATGACGTTGACCAGCGTGCTAATCTGGAGCGGACGCCATAACCAGCGCGGCGGCACGAAACCCACATAGAAACAGCCGAGGCTGATGAAGGCGAGGAACGACACCCAAAGCGACTCGACCTCATTCAATTCGCTGGACTGCACCATTCGGATGATTGTTAAGCCGACCACCATCACAATGCACAGCGCAAAGACGATAGTTCCCGCCCCAATCAAGCGCAGGCGCAAGTTGACCGCGCCGATGGTGGTGCGTGCTGCACGTAAGAACAAGATAGCTGGGATTGCCAGCGCCGACAGGAAGTAGAGTCCCGCCACTGCCATGAACAACAGCCCGATGGGGGAGGTCAGGTTCAGCAGCAGCATCCCGGCACTAAAGCCCAACGAGCCAATTTGGATGTAGCGGGTGAAGGGCTGCGGGATGCTGCGGACGTGTAAGCTGACCCGAAGCAGCAAGTAGGGGAGCAGCATGAAAGCCACCAGTAGCAGCCGGTTGAGCCATTCCCAGCGCAGGCCGACCCACAGGTTGGCCGCGACCACCAGCGACAGCGACCCAAAAAACAGCGCCGTATCACGTCGCACGAGGTCGCGGTGGCGCAGGTAGTCCACCAGCGTGACAACGCCAAGGATGATGAATAGAAACTCATCGATGCGGTGAATGGCGCTGGTCATGAGCG
>JALONW010000018.1 GCA_025454725.1 Anaerolineae bacterium | reverse complement strand
GGCGACGGTGAGGTGGTCGAGGGCATCGCCAGCGTAGACGAATCAGCCATCACGGGCGAGTCTGCGCCGGTCATCCGTGAAAGCGGCGGCGACCGCAGCGCCGTGACAGGCGGAACCAAGGTCTTAAGCGACCGCATCGTCATCCGCATCACGTCCGAGCAAGGCAGTACCTTCATCGACCGCATGATTGCACTGGTCGAGGGAGCCAAGCGCCAGAAGACCCCCAACGAAGTCGCGCTCACGACGCTGTTGATCGGCTTAACGGTGATTTTTGTGCTGGCGGTCGTCACGCTCAAGGCGTTTATCACTTACTCCGAGGGTGAGTCCGGCCTGCTGACCTCTGAGGCGACCGTGCCGGTGCTGATCGCGCTGCTGGTCTGTCTGATCCCGACCACCATCGGTGGCCTGTTGAGCGCCATCGGTATCAGCGGCATGGATCGCATGATCCAGCGCAACGTCTTGGCGACCAGCGGTCGGGCGGTCGAAGCGGCGGGCGATGTCGATGTGCTGCTGCTCGACAAGACCGGCACGATTACGTTGGGCAACCGCATGGCGACCACGTTTATCCGCACCCACGGCGTCGAGATGGAACGACTGGTAGACGCCGCCCAACTCGCATCGCTGGCCGATGAGACGCCCGAAGGCCGCTCCATCGTCGTGTTGGCGAAGGAGAAATTCGGCCTGCGCGGTCGTGAGATGAACGACCTGCACGCCGAGTTCGTCCCGTTCACCGCCCAAACGCGCATGTCAGGCATCGACCTACCCGCCACCGATGGTCGCCCAGTGCGCAGCATCCGCAAGGGTGCCGCCGACGCGGTGCGCCAACACATCACGGCGCTGGGTGGCAAGTTCCCGGTTGATGTAGCCGATGCGGTGGCCTCGGTCTCACGCACGGGGGGGACGCCGCTGGTGGTGGCCGAAAATGCCGAGGTGCTGGGTTTGATCGAACTCAAGGACGTGGTAAAGGGTGGCATCCGTGAGCGCTTCGCCCAACTGCGGGCGATGGGCATCCGGACGGTGATGATTACCGGCGACAACCCGCTGACCGCTGCCGCGATTGCCGCCGAAGCAGGTGTCGATGATTTTATGGCGCAGGCCACCCCGGAAGACAAGCTCGGTCGTATCCGCCACGAGCAGGCCGCCGGTCACCTTGTGGCCATGACCGGCGACGGCACGAACGATGCCCCCGCGCTGGCGCAGGCCGATGTCGGCGTGGCGATGAACACCGGCACGCAGGCCGCCCGCGAGGCCGGGAATATGGTGGATCTCGACAGCGACCCGACCAAACTGATCGAGGTGGTCGAAATCGGTAAGCAGCTCCTGATGACGCGCGGCGCGCTGACCACCTTCAGCATCGCCAACGATGTTGCCAAGTATTTTGCGATTTTGCCCGCGCTCTTCGGTGGTCTGTACGCCGTCAGTGGCCAGACTGCTGGGCCGCTGGCCGCGCTCAACATCATGGGCTTGGCGTCGCCGCAGAGCGCCATCCTAAGCGCGGTCATCTTCAACGCCATCATCATCATCCTGCTGATCCCGCTGGCACTGCGCGGCGTGGGCTATCGGGCGGTCAGCGCGGGTCAGGCGCTCACCCGCAACCTGTTGATTTACGGCATCGGCGGGCTGGTCGCGCCGTTCATCGGCATCAAGCTAATCGACCTCGTACTCGTCGCGCTGGGCTTGGCCTAAGCGTCTGAAAGGAACATTCCCATGAACGCCTTACTCCCCGCAGCCCGCATGCTGCTGGTCTTGACCGTCCTCACCGGCCTGATTTACCCGCTGACCGTCACTGGAGCGGCGCAGGTCGCCTTCCCGCACCAAGCCAATGGCAGCCTGATTACTAGCGCCGACGGGACGGTACTCGGCTCGGAACTGATCGGTCAGGTGGTGGACGATCCACGCTACTTCAGCGGGCGTCCGTCAGCGGTCAACGCGATGCAGGCCGACATTCCAACCCTGCTGTCGTCCGGTGCAAGCAACCTGAGCATCAGCGACCCGCGCCTGCGCGCCGATTACGTCAGCCGCGCCGAGGCGTTCCGCGCCGCCAACGGCCTCCCTGCTGAAGCGCCCGTCCCGTCGGAGATGGTGATGGCGTCCGGTAGCGGCCTCGACCCGCACATCAGCCCAGAGGCCGCCCGCCTGCAAGCGGCGCGTGTGGCCGAAGCACGCGGCCTCCCGGTAGAGTCAGTGTTGGCCCTCATCGTCGAACACACCGAAGCGCCGCAGCTTGGCATCTTGGGCGAACCACGGGTCAACGTGCTGCGGCTGAACCTCGCGCTGGACGGGCTGGCGGGGTAATACAAGCCCCCTAGCTCCTTGATCGTGTTGGCGGGGGTGGTGTCGTAGCCCTCATCCCCCGCCCTTCTCCCTCAGGGAGAAGGGTGTTTATCACGACCTTTAAGAAGGTATCCCGTATCCTGTCGCTTTGGGTCAGGCTAGATTCCCCTCTCCATGAGGGAGAGGGGTGAGGGCTAATCGGTCGCCCCGAATCGCCGCCAAAGACACCCCAAACCAACGAAAGGCCTCACCCACAATGAACGATGATCACCGCCCCGACCCCGACGCGCTGCTGGCCGCCATCCGCCGCGACGAATCGCGCAGCAAGCGCGGTCGGCTCAAGGTGTTCTTGGGCATGGCGGCAGGCGTGGGCAAAACTTACGCCATGCTTCAGGCCGCCCATGAGCGCAAGACTGAGGGCGTCGATGTGGTGGTCGGTTACGTCGAGACGCACAAGCGCGCCGAGACCGAGGCGCTGCTGGCTGGGCTGGAAATCGTGCCGCGCCAGACTCTCGATTACCGAGAGACGACGCTTGAGGAGATGAACCTTGATGCCGTTCTCGCCCGCCAACCGGCGCTGGCGCTGGTCGATGAGCTGGCGCACACCAACGTTCCCGGCACACGCCACGTCAAGCGCTATCAAGACGTGGTCGAACTGCTGGAAGCGGGCATCGACGTGTATACCACTGTCAACGTCCAGCACTTCGAGAGCCGCGCCGACACCGTGCGACAGATTACCGGCGTAGCGGTGCAGGAGCGCCTCCCCGACTCGGTGCTTGACCTTGCCGACGAGGTGGAACTGATTGACCTGTCGCCGCAGGATTTACGCAAGCGGCTGGCCGAGGGCAAGGTTTACACGCCGGACAAAGCCGACGCCGCCGCACAGAATTTCTTCCGCGTGGGCAACCTGACCGCCCTGCGCGAAATGGCGCTGCGCCTGACCGCTGAACGGGTTGACCATCAGCTCCAGGATTACATGCAGGTCAAACGCATCAGCGGGCCATGGCGGTCGGCGGAACGCCTGATGGTGGCGGTCGGCCCCAGTCCCTACGCCGAGTCGCTCATCCGCTGGACGCGACGGATGGCCTACAACCTCGAAGCGCCATGGTTGGCCGCTTACATCAAGACCAGCGCCGGGTTGTCGCCGCAAGCCGAGAAACAGCTTGCTGCCAACCTGACGCTAGCGCGCTCTTTGGGCGGTGAGGTGGTCACCACGGCGGGCGACGACATCACCGAGGCGCTCGTCCACCTCGCCCGCCAGCGCAACGTCACGCAGATGGTGGTCGGCAAGACCCAACACCCGTGGTTGAGGAATCTGCTGCGCGGTGGTTCCCCAACCGAGCGGCTGGTGCGCGCCGCCGGTGACATCGATGTGGCGGTCGTCAGTGGCGATGCCGCTGACTCGCGTCCGCAGCCCGCCCGCGCTGTGCTGCCGATTCCTCAGCGCCATTCGACATGGCGGCAGTATGCGCTGGCGGTGCTGGTCGTGGCGGTCGTGACCATCCTCGACCTGCTGGCGCTGCCGTGGCTGGGCTATGTCGCTGTCGGATTGACGGAATTGTTCGCCGTGCTGCTGGTGGCGGTTTACATCGGGCGCGGCCCTGCGCTGTTAGCCGCCTTCGTCAGCGCCTTGAGCTGGAATTTTCTGTTTATCGAGCCGCGCTTGACCTTCGAGATCAGCCGGACGCAGGACATTTTCCTGTTGATGCTGTATTTCCTGATTGCGCTGTTTGCAGGCAACCTGACGGCGCGCCTCAAGCAGCAGGAACAGCAGGCACGCTACAACAGCGAGCGCAGCCTCGCACTGTACCACCTCGCGCACGACGCGGCGCGGGCGGTCGATATGGACGATGTGGTGCGGGTCGCGGCGGGACAGATTGGTGAGGCGTTCGATGCCGAAGTCGGGGTGTGGCTGGCGGTCGGAAGCGGCAGACTCAGCCGTGACCCGCACCCCGGCAGCACCCTCACGCTGGACGACCGCGAATATCCGGTGGCGCTGTGGGCATTTGACCACAGCCGACCGACCGGGCGCGATACCGACACCCTGCCGCTCTCACGCGGGCGCTTCTACCCCCTGCGGACGACCGGCGCGACGGTCGGGGTGTTGGGGATTCACCTGCGTCAAGATGACGGCCTGAGCTTTGAGCAGGGTTTGCTGTTGGAGACTTTCGTCGCCCAGATTGCGCTGGCGGTTGAGCGCGAACTGCTCGACCAAGCCGCTGAGCGTGCGGCGATGGTGGCCGAATCCGAGCGCTTGTACACCACCCTGCTCAATTCCATCAGCCACGAACTCCGGACGCCGATCACCGCCCTGTCCGGCATCGCCAACACCCTCGCTGCGCCCGATTCTGCGCTCAATGACGACGCCCGGCGCGGCCTTGCCAGCGATATGCAGGACGCTGCGGCACGCCTGAATCGGTTGGTCGAAAACCTGTTGGATATGTCGCGCCTCGACAGCGGACGGTTGGAGGTCAAGCGCGACTGGTGTGACCCATGCGACCTATTGGGCAGTGCTGCGGGGCGGCTCAAGCAGCGGCTTAATGGTCGCCCGCTGACCATCGCCTGTGCGCCCTACCTACCGCTGGTGGCGGTCGATTTCGTGCTGATCGAACAGGCGCTGGTCAACCTAATTGACAACGCCTGCGCCTACACACCAACTGGGGCGCCCATCCGTCTAGGAGCGCGGCTGGAACCGGGTACGCTCGCCCTGAGTGTCGAGGATGACGGCCCCGGCATTCCATCCGACGAACTGGCGCGCATCTTCGGCAAGTTCTACCGCATCGCAGGCACGGCGGCGGGCGGAACCGGCCTCGGTCTCTCGATTGTCGAGGGCATTGTCAGCGCGCACGGCGGCACGGTGGCGGCGGAAAACGCCCCCGGCGCGGGCGCACGCTTCACTATTCGCTTACCGCTGACCGGGACACCGCCTCAGGCCAAGGAGTCCGACCTATGATTGACGTTCCACGCATCCTCATCATTGACGACGAAATACAGATTCGGCGCTTCCTGCGCTTTGCGCTGGAGGCCAGCGATTACCGCGTGTATGAAGCCGACAACGGCCATGAAGGATTACTCAGCGCGGCAAAAATTCGCCCAGACCTCATTCTCCTTGATTTAGGCCTGTCTGATATGACTGGGCATGAGGTGCTGTCAGCGCTGCGTGAATGGACGCGCACGCCCATCATCATCCTATCGGTGCGCGATTCCGACCAAGATAAGGTGGCGGCACTGGACGGCGGCGCGGACGATTACCTGACCAAACCATTCAGCACCGATGAACTGCTGGCACGCATCCGGGCGGCCATGCGTCACGCCCAGCCCGAACCCGATGAGCCAGTGCTGATCTTCGGCACAGTGCAGATTGACCTTGCGCGCCGCCTCGTGACGCGGAGTGGTGAAGCGGTCAAGCTCACACCGACCGAATACGCCCTGCTGAAACTGATGGCGCGGCACGCCGGGCGCGTCCTGACCCATCAGCAGATTCTGCGCGAGGTCTGGGGCGCAGAGTACCTCAACGAGACTCACTACCTGCGCGTCTATTTCGCCCAACTGCGCCATAAATTAGAGGATAATCCTACGCTGCCCTCCCTGCTTATCACAGAGCCGGGGGTAGGGTATCGCTTACACGTTGATTGAAGGTATCAAGGGGTGCGGCTGTCTTAATGTCCGCTTGATAAGGAAAATTCGGGCTAAATTGATATTTTCTTGATGCTTACAGCGCATTCCTTGATAAGTTACTGCCGATGCAAGGTGAATGGTTGGTGAGACAATTTGTTTGTCGCACTTTCCTGACGGAGTACAAAGTCCCATGCATCGTCTCAATATCGGGCACATGTTGTTTGGTAAGCCTCTTGAAACCAAAGACCTCGCCCATCAATCCATCAGCAAGCCTGTCGGACTTGCGGTTTTTGCATCGGACGCACTATCGTCCACCGCCTATGCCACTGAAGAAATCCTCATCATCCTTGCGATGGCAGGAGGCGGCGCGGCGCTGTTTGGCCTGAGTTTGCCTCTTGCTATCGCCATTGCGGTATTGCTAGTGGTCGTGACCATCAGCTACCGTCAGACCATTTACGCCTATCCGAACGGCGGCGGTGCGTACATCGTTGCCCGTGATAATCTGGGCGAACTGCCAGCGCAAATCGCAGGCGCGGCCCTGCTCACCGACTACATCCTGACCGTTGCGGTGAGCATCAGTGCGGGTGTGGCACAAATCACCTCTGCGTTTCCGTCACTCTATGACTTCCGCGTGTTCATCGCTGTATCGGTGATTACCTTGATGACGGTGGTCAATCTGCGCGGCGTGAAAGAATCGGGGCGGGTATTTGCCGTACCGACCTACTTCTTCCTCGGCATGATGTTTCTGACGCTCGCCATCGGCGCGCTGCAATATTTCACGGGCTCACTGGGGACGGTGCAGTTCGCCCACGACATCCAGCATAACGTGGCCGAGCCATTGGGTTTGTTCCTGATTTTGCGCGCTTTCAGCAGCGGCTGCACCGCTTTAACGGGTATCGAAGCGATCAGCAACGGCATCACCGCCTTTGAAAAACCGCGCAGCAAGAATGCGGCCATCACACTGGTTTGGATGAGCAGCATTTTGATCGTATTGTTCTTGGGCATCACGCTCATCGCCAACGCCATTCAAGCCCAACCTATCCATGTGGCCGAAACGTTCGTTTTGGCAGATGGCACAACGGAAGTCATCAAACCCGAAACGGTGATCAGTCAAATCGGGCGTACTATCTACGGTGAAGGCTCGCCGATGTATTTCTTGGTGTTGGCGGGTACGGCGCTTATCCTGCTGATGGCCGCCAACACCAGCTATGCCGACTTCCCACGGTTGGCAGCGCTGCACGCCGGTGACGGGTTTTTGCCGCGCCAATTAACCTATCGCGGTGGTCGTTTGGTGTTTGCGTGGGGGATTGTCGTGCTGGCGGTGACGGCCTCGCTCTTGGTCATCATCACGGGCGCAGAGACCACCCGGCTTATCCCGCTTTACGCGATTGGCGTGTTTTTGAGCTTCACCATCTCGCAAACTGGCATGGTCGTCCGTTTATGGAAAACCGGCAAATGGATGCGCGAGGGCAAACTCAAGCCCGGTGAGCCGATTGCGGGGCTGGAGACTGAAATCCATCATGACCCGCACTGGCGTCAGCACCTCGCCGTGAGTGCATTCGGCGGCCTGTGTACCTTTGTCGTGATGATGGTATTCGCCATCACCAAATTTGCGACCGGCGCATGGTTCATCATCATCCTTGTGCCGGTGCTGGTCTGGACGTTCTTCGGCATTCACCATCACTATAAGCGTGTAGCGCACGCCCTCAGCATGGAAGGCGTCAAGCCGGATATGGAAACGCGCTCGGTTCGCACCGTAATTTTGATCGACGATGTTCACGCCGAAACAGTTCGCATGGTGAATTTCGCTAAGTCACAGGGTCATCCGTGGCAAGCCATTCACGTCGGGGTCAACCCAGAGAAAGCTGAAAAGGTCAAGCAAAAATGGGATGAGCGCATCGGGGAAGGCGAATTGGTCATTCTACCGTCACCATTCCGCTTGTTGGCTGAGCCGATTCAAGAGCATATCTTGAAATTGCAAGCCGAACAGCCCGGTTGTTTTGTCCACGTCATTATGGGACATTTGGTGATGGATTCGTTCTGGGAACAAGCGCTACACCAGAACAGCGCGTTCATCTTCAACCTCTCGCTGAGTCGTTTAGAGCGTGTGGTTGTTACCAACGTTCCCTATCAAATTCACGCTGCCGCTGCCCACTAACAGCCCATCGTATTCATCCAATCAAACACCCCCCCATCATGCGGGGTGTTTTTTTGATTCTCAAAAACCCGTTTTAAGATGGGGAAGCGTTACAAAATTGGTTAAAATCCATCCATCCATTTTTCACGGCATTGTCTAACGCCTATTATGATTGACGCCCCGCGCATCCTCATCATTGATGACGAAATCCAGATTCGGCGTTTTCTGCGCTTTGCATTGGAGGCCAGCGATTACCGCGTGTATGAGGCTGACAACGGGCGCGAGGGGCTAATGTCGGCGGCCAAACACCGCCCTGACTTGATTGTGCTTGACCTCGGTTTACCCGACATGACCGGGCATGAGGTTCTGTCAGCGCTGCGCGAATGGACAAGAACGCCGGTTATCGTCTTGTCGGTGCGCGACTCGGACCAAGATAAGGTAGCGGCGCTGGACAGCGGCGCGGACGATTACCTGACCAAACCGTTCAGCACCGATGAGCTGCTGGCGCGCATCCGGGCGGCCATGCGCCATGCCCAGCCCGAACCCGGTGCACCGGTGCTGAACTTCGGCGCGGTGCAGATTGACCTTGCGCGCCGCATCGTGACGCGGGCGGGTGAGCCGGTCAAGCTCACGCCGACTGAGTATGCTCTCCTTAAACTGATGGCGCAGCACGCCGGACGCGTCCTGACCCATCAGCAGATTTTGCGCGAGGTCTGGGGCGCGGAGTATCTTAACGAGACGCATTATTTGCGCGTCTATTTCGCCCAACTGCGCCAGAAATTAGAGGACAATCCGGCGCTGCCCGCCCTGCTCATCACCGAACCGGGGGTCGGCTACCGTCTGCGCGTGGAGTGAGAAAGCGCTATTTCTGGCAGGCAAGTTTGCGCCTACGGTGTGCTGGCTGATGTTAAAGGTTTTGCAAATACGTTTCACGAAAAGATGTCTCATGCGAGACAATTCTAGAACTTTATTAAGAATAGAAAAGTCATTTTAACCCCATAATTACAATATGTGTTATGCTGTATGTAATGATTACAAAAAAGGCCTTACTATGTTGATGCCGAATGATACCCGCCAGCACGAAAAAGCGATGGCGATGTACGTCATTCTGGTGGCAACCTACGGCGAGCGCCAGCTGAAGCCCCCGCGCCGTGAGCCGATGGTTGAGCTGATTATGACGATTTTGTCACAGCGCACGACCCACGCCAACGAAGCGTTGGCGTTTAAGCAGATGTGGGAGCATTATGGGTCGTGGGAAGCAATCCGGGACGCTGATACGGCTGAACTGACTGCGTTAATCGCGCCGTCCAACTACGCTGAGGCAAAAGCCCCGCACATCAAAGCCACCTTAGCGCAAATTATCCGTGAGCGCGGCGAAGCGAACATTGATTTTCTGGAAGACCTGCCAGTTGAGGAGGGACTGCGATGGCTGCTGTCGCTGCCGGGCGTGGGCGTAAAAACCGCCTCGCTGGTGCTGCTGTTTAATTTCAGCAAACGAATCATGCCAGTCGATACGCATGTTCACCGCGTGAGCTTGCGGACGGGCCTGCTTGCGCCGCGCACCAGCGCCGAAAAAGCTCACATTCACCTGTTGGAGATGCTGCCATCCGACCCGCACGTCCTATATAATTTTCACGTGAGCTGCCTTCGCCACGGCCAGAAGATTTGTACGTGGAGCGCGCCAAAATGCCCAGACTGCCCCATCAAGCATCTGTGTGATTACTACAGAACAGTGTATGAGGCGGAGTAGGGCAGTGGCGCGCCTTTCGCTTTACGTGGGTGCGGTGATTTCCGCCAACAACCCTTCCAGCATCGGTTTGGCTTGACCGGTCTTGCCGCGTTCCGCTTCAACGTCGAACCGTTCTTCGCCTAATTCAGCGCGGATACGGTCACGCTGACGTTTGAAGCGCCAATCGTCTTTGATGCGTGCGCCGCCCGCCTCGGCCATGAAGCCCATCCACTGCGCGATGCGTTCGGGCTGACCCTGCGCCCAATACGACGCGGCCAACAGTGTCAGCAGCATCAGCGACTGGGTGTTCAGCTCAAGCGAGGCGCGTACCGCACTGACCAGATACTGGCGCGCCGCTTCGTGTTCGCCCCGCTGAACCAACACCAGCACCAACCCAACCTCCACATAGACCGCGATGTTTTGTACGCCAATTTCATGGCAGATGTTCAGGCTCTCCCGGTAGGCGGTCAGCGCCGCTTCAAGGTCGCCCTGTTGGAAGGCCGCGTTACCGAGGCTCTCTAAGCTGAAAGCGACGCCGCGCCGGTCGCCAATCTCGTGGTAAATCCGCAGCGTTTCCTCTGCATAAGCGCGGGACGTGCTGAAATCGCCCTGATAGTTGGCGGCGTTGCCTAAGTTGTTCAGCGTGCCTGCCATCCCCGAACGGTTGCCAATTTCGCGCTCGATGACGAGGCTGTCTTCGAGGTAGGCGCGTGCCGCTGCATAATCGCCCTGCGCCATGGTTACGTTGCCGAGGTTATTTAGGCTGCTCGACACGCTGTGGCGATGTCCGATTTTACGCCCGATGACGAGGCTTTCTTCAAAACGGGCGCGGGCTGCGCCGGTATCGCCCCGGTAGTAAGTCACAATCCCCAACAGGTTGAGGCTGAGGGCAATGTTGCGCTGGTCGTCGTTTTGTTCGGCAATTTCCCGTGCTTGTTGGATATAGTCGCCCGCCTCGGCCTGCTTGCCTTGCCGCAAACACACCTCACCGAACCGGTTGAGCAGCAGCGCGTGGATAGCGGGCGAGGGGTTGGAGTCTAAAGCGGTCTGGAAGGCGGTGAAGGCCTCGGCAAACCGCGCCTGCCGTGACGCCACCAACCCCCTCCACAAGTGTAAATCAGCGCGGGTGCCATCCAGATTTAAGTCCAGCCCGTGCTGAAGCAGACGCTCCGCTCGCCCATAGTCATCGCTGATGGTGACGAGGTACTCGGCGGCCTTGATGATGTAGTGGATTTCGCGTGTCGGGTTTTCGGCCATCCGCCAGTGGTTGGCCAGCGCCTCGGCGTAGCCAACGTCATCTGGGTAAACCTGTTCCAACGCCCGCGCCGCTTTTTCGTGCAGCGCCGCGAGGTCGGTCAGGTCATTCAGCAGGGTTTCGCGCAGCCGGTCATGGCTGAAACGCCACTCACCGTTATAGGGTTCTAACACGGCAGCCTCAGCACAGGCTTGCAGCCACGTTTCGATGGCTTGGACGCCAGCCGCCTCCAACACACGCTGGTTCATCACGCGCCCGATGACGGCGGCCAGTTTGAGCGTGTCCAACGCCCATTCTGGCACACGCGACAGACGCCGCTGAAGGACGGTCTTCATTCCGCCCGACAAAATCTTATCGGGGAGTGATTTGCGGCTCACGTCGTATAGGCTGCCCGCTTCCTCGGCCAGCGCGCGCATGACCTCTACCACGAACAGGACGTTTCCCTCGGTTTCTTGCGTCAAGCGCTCGACCAGCGCGGGCGTCGCGTTTTCAGCGCCGACCATCGCGCTGCTGAGGGTGGTGACGGCCTCAAAACCCAAGCGCTCCATCGTGAGCAACTGCGCGCTGGGGAGCTGCGTGGGCAGGGTCGGTTTTTCGTCGCTGCGGTAGCTGGCGATGACCATCACCGGCGCAGAGTCCAGCCGGGCGGCCAGCATGTTTAACAGGGCGAGACCTTCGTTTGCCCAGTGCAGGTCTTCGAGGATGACGAGGACGGGCGAGGTCTGCGCTTTAAGGCGTTCCAACAAAGCCGCCATGAGACGGTCGCGGTGGGCTTTCGGTTCCAGTTCTGGGATGTCCGCGACCTCGCGCCCCAGCAGTTGAGCGATGTCTGGGACGAGTTCTTTCAGGACGCTGGCGGTCAGGTCTGTCATCGGCACGCCAAGCACCAGTTTGCGCGCTGGGTCGCGCCAGACTTGGTAGGGGAGGCCGCCGCCCTCGACGCTTTGGCCTTGCAACACGACAAACCCATCGACCAGCGCCCGCGTCCGCACCTCGTCGCACAGGCGGCTTTTACCCGCGCCCGCTTCACCGCCAATCAGCCAAAGCTGGCTTGTGCCACCTGTGGTCGTGTTGAGTGCACCGACCAAATCTTGATACTCTCGGTCGCGCCCGACAAAAGCGGCGGCCTGCAAGAAACTTTCACGCTGGGCGGGCGATTCTAAGGCGATGGGGAGGTCGGCAGCGCTGCATACATCGCGGATGACATCCAAGGCGCTGGTATAGCGGGCGCTGGGGTCTTTTGAGAGCAGTCGCCCAACCACCTTTGCAAATTCATCACTCATGCCGTTGAGGTTGGGCGCTTCGCTGAACAGGGACATCAGCAGGCTGCTAGCGTTGGTCGTGTCGAATGGGTGATGTCCGGTGAGCGCCTCGCACAGCATGACGCCAATGGCCCATAAGTCGCTGCCGATGGTCGGCGGCGCTTCTTCCAAAATCTCTGGAGCCATGTAGTGCAGGGTGCCAGAGATGCCCTCGGAAACCGTGTTTTTGCTGACTGCGCCGCTGTAGGCGAGGCCAAAGTCAAGCACCTTAACCGTGTTACCGGCAGTCACCAACACGTTGGCCGGTTTAAGGTCACGGTGGAGGACGCCGCGCCGGTGCAGGTAACTCAGCGCCTGCAAGATTTGGACGAACCACGCCACGTCGATGGCTGGGAACTGGTCGATGGGTTTGGATTCTGGCAAGTATTCCATCGTGAAATACGGCTGGTTCTCGTGTGAACCGTATTCTATGACGCTCACAATGTTGGGATGCCGCAGCGCAGACAGCGTTCGGAATTCGCGGGTGATGGCGAGCCGCTGCGCTTCATCAGACAGCAGCACCTGTTTGAGCGCGACCTGCTGGTTACGCAGCTTATCGTGGGCGAGATGGACGACACCCATTCCGCCCGCGCCCAGCGTATCCACCACGGTATAACGACTGCCGATTAAGGTCATGGTGGCCCCCACCCGTAAAGATAGTGTGAATGAGGGGTAAGTATAATCAATTCATGAAGGATGAATAAGGGGATTTACGCCAATACTCCCGGATTGATAAAACCTGTCAAAACAGCGTCCTACCGCTTCGAGAGAAACCATAAATAGGTCACTAGGAGGATTTATCGTGGTTCGTCAAGCCTTACACTGAACCTAAGGGTTGCAAATTAGACATAGAGAAACGGCATGGCCTAATGCAAAAATTACGAGGTCGAATAGGCAAGCGGGGCTTCTGGGGCATCGGCGCGCTGATTGCCGGGGTCTGTGGGGTAATTGGGATGATAACAGCCACACCCCAAACGCTGGCACAGCCCGGCACCTTGGGTGTTTGCGGAGACTATATCCGTCTGGCTCTACAGTCGGCGGGGACACACTGCGAGTCCATTGGTCGCAACCAAGCGTGCTATGGGAATACGCTCGGTCAGGTTTCGATGCGGGACAACGCCGAGATGTCGCCGTGGGTAGAATTGGGGGATACCGCCGATTTGACCCGTATAAGCTCGCTCAGTTTAAGCCCCATGAACCCCGATTTGCAGGAATGGGGCATTTCCATCATGCAGGTTCAGGCCAGCCTCCCAGACACCCTGCCGGGGCAGAATGTCATGGCGGTGTTGTTTGGCGACACGGTGCTTGAGAACGCGGCCCCTGATACGGTGGAACTTCCCGCCCGTACCCGCCAAGCTGCGAATATCCGGCGCAGGCCCACCAGCGCTTCATGGCAGCTAGGGGCGCTCGCACAAGGTGAGCAGGTAACGGTCACCGGCCAAACCACCACTGAAGCAGGTGAGGTTTGGCTCCAAATTAAATATGACCCTTACCGCACTCGGACGGGCTGGGTGTTGGCGAACTTGGTCGATGTGAGCGGGTTGGACATCCCCACGGTCAGCGAAGACTCATTGGTCTATGGGGCGATGCAGGCTTTTTACCTTAAGACCGGTCTTGGCGTACCGCAGTGCGCTCAGTTCCCCAACAACGGCATTATCTTACAGACGCCTGAAGATGCGGGCTTAATCAGTCTGAACATTAACGGGGCCAACCTGTCACTTGGTTCTACGGCCTTGCTGACTCTATCGCCCACCGAGCAAGGGGACATGCTCAATATTCTGCTGTTGGAAGGCAAGAGCTTGGTGGAGTCTGGCGGGCGTGAGCGGGTCTTAATCCCCGGCAGCCAGACCTCTATCCTCTTAGACGAGGCGGGTTATACCATCGGTCAGCCCAGTGAAGCTCGTGATTATGACCCGCTGGATTTAGAGCCATACCGTGATTTCCTGTTGCAGATGGGCGTGGAGCTACCCGCACCAGCTCGTAACTTTAACGATGAATGGGACACCGCAATTGACGGTGAATTTGGCGCAGAACTCGGCGACATTGGTTATGTCCCCAGCCCGTCGGAACGTCCGGCATGGGTGGACAACGGAGGGTGTGATAACCCGCCGCCTTCATGGGCAAACGCGCACGGTTGGCATCAACGGTGCAGCGGTGGCGTTAGCGTGAGTCCACCGAGTGGGAACAACGGCGGAAACGGCGGCGGAGGTGGGAATGGTCGCGGTCGCGGGGATAAGGGGGATGATGACGACGATGACGACGATGACGATGACGACGACGATTAACTCGTGCTTGTGATTCACGAATAGTTGTCGGCGGCCTCTTAAATCGCTGCTGACTTCCTAGCGAGGCGGAATGGTTTCAAATCATCCGCCTCGCTGTTTTTTTGCCGTGCAGTTTTTAGCTGGGCTTAAAGGCAAAGGCGTAGCGACGAACCCAGTCCTCCAGCGTCGTCAGTGTTACGGGCATCCGTTCCAGAACCGGCGACATGTCATGGTAGGCCATGAGCGTGTCCATATTGGCATTGATAAACCCGTAGTCGTCGGTCAGCGCGTCACCGGCCTGCGGCCCCATGACCGCTGCAATCTGGTCGCCAAATTCACGCGGAGTCAGGGTGCGCCAATTGATGGTGCGCCCCAGTGCTTGGCTGAAACGATGCGCCATTTCGGGGCCGGTTAGGTTCTCTGGCCCGCTGATGCGGATAACTATATTGGTAATGTCGGGGTTTTTGGCGGCTTCGACCATAAACGCCGCCACATCCTGAGTGGAAATCCAGCCCAAACGTTTGTCATCGGGCAGCGGGTAGGCCAATGTGCTGCTCTCGCGGATGGCGGTGGCTGTCCACGGCCCCATCAGGTTTTCCATGTAAGCGCCGGGGACCAGCGTGACGTAGGGGATGCCACTTTCGACGAGCAGGTCCTGTAGATCATGGCGATAGTCGATCATGGCGCGCCCAGTGCGGGCTTCTGGCATCGAGCCAGACGTGTTGAATACAATTTTTTCGACACCGCTGTCAACGGCGACGGTCAACACGTTCTTCATGTAAGTTTTGTGATCATTGGGCGGCTGCACGAAAAATGGCACCAGCAGGGCAATAATGTCCACGCCTTGGGTCGCCTCGGCCAGCGAGCCGACATCGGCCATATCGCCGTAGCGCACATCAATTCCCTGCTTGCGGAGCTGTTGGGCGGCCTCGGAGTCAGGGTTGCGCGTGATAGTGCGAACTTGAAAACCCTGTGCGGTGAAGGCGTGTGCCATTGGGCTTCCCTGAACACCCGTACCGCCGTAGCTCAAAACTGTTTTTGACATGGGTTTGCCTCCTCAATTCGATTACACTGGAGGCAGTATATGAAAGTATGCATAAATTGCGCTATACGCACATTTTTCGCCCATAGGGACAAAAATGTGCGTATGGGTGCTGTGAGAAAAAGGTGGCGAACATGACCTGCAATACCATCGGCGAATGTCCGATAGAACGCACGGTACAGGTGATCGGCGGTAAGTGGAAGCCGCTGATCCTCTATTACCTCTACGAAGGAAAAAAGCGAATTAGTGAGCTGGAGCGATTGGTTCCCAGCGCGTCGCGCCGGATGCTGACCAAGCATCTGCGTGAACTTGAAGAAGATGGCATCATCCACCGCGAGGTGTATAAGGTGGTGCCGCCGAAGGTCGAGTATTGGCCGACTGAATTGGGCAACAGCCTCCGCCCTGTCCTAATCAGTATGTTGCAGTGGGCAGAAGCCCACGCCGACCAACTCAAGGCTGCTCCCAATCGGATGACCAGCGAGGCTGATTAGCCGGTGGACAAGCGCCAAAGGCTGTTTGGGTGTGGTCAGCCTCGTTTTTGTCCCAACAAGCAGCGGGGCAAACTTTTTGAGTGTTTGCCCCGCTGCTGTTGGTGGTGTGGGGTTGAGATTCCCAGCCGCGCCCATGAGGCGTAACAGGGAACCTTCCCGTGTTGATTAAACCTGATATGAACTCAGCATCTTGTCGGCTTCAGCCGGGTCAGCCAGCCACGGGAAGAACGTGCGTGGGTCATTGAACCCGTTGACGAAGCGGTGCGCGACCTCTGGGACGCTGGCGGCTGCGCCTAAAATGACCTGAACGTGTGCCGGAGGGGGCTGGAGCATCGCGTTGGTCCAACCCGTCACCCACTGCGCGTAGTCCCAATACTGGTCGAAGGTTTCTTGCATCCATGCTGCATCGAAGGAGCGGTCTCCACGCTCAATAATGCGGTCCAAATAGATGGCCGCACATTTAGCAGCATTATTTGACCCCTGCCCGGTGATGGGGTCATTCAGCACGACGACATCCGCCATCCCCAAGACCGGTTTGCCAGACGGCAGTGTGGCGACCGGGAATTTAACAGTGGGGGCGAATTTGCCGCGCAAGACAGCGTTCTGATCGGCCAACTCCGCATTTTTGCAGCGCTCGGCTTCCCACGGCAAGAAGGTTTCGAGGAGCTGCATGGTGCGGGCAAGATGTTGTTCCGGTGTGGTGACATCACCCCAACAGTCGAGTTTGCCGCCGGGGATGCCTTCCATAATCATGAAATGGCAAGGGCCGCTTGTCGTCAGCCCACTCATGAAGAAACATTCGCCTTCACCGGGGATGATGTTAAACGCCACCGCGCTAAACGGTTCCGTAACCGAGACCCCCTTCAGGCAGGCGAGGGCCAGTATGCGCTGGGGGCTTTGGTAGGGGGAGCGGCTGGCATCCCGTGTGAATAGCTGCCCAATTTCCCCTTTGCCAGAGGCGACAATGGTCAGGTCGCCCGTCATAGTTTCTAGGTCGGCCACCCCCACCGATTTGATGACCAATTCGCCGCCTAAGGACGTGAACAGGTTCATCCATTCGGGGATCTTCAGCCTTTGATCGACGGACTGGGCTGGCTTATCGAGGCAAGCCCCCCAATTCAGCGCTGGTTCGCCGTTCGGCCCTGCGATCCTCAACATGATGCCGTCAATCTTGGGACAGTTTTCATCCCATAAATTTAAGCCCAAGTCGCGTTCTGTCTGTAAGGCATTGTCGAACATGCACTGCGTAGACATCACCGACCCGTCGTGAATCTGGTTGGGCGTCCGGTCGCTGTACAGCGTCACGTCGTACCCGTGTTTCAACAACCCCAGCCCAAGCTGCAAACCCGACTGGCCTGCTCCAACAATATTGACTTTCATGGTCGTCCCCTTTTTAGATGATTGGTATCTTTGTTACACGCACTGCAATAAAGTGACTATAGCCTCCCTGTCGTTAATCTTGCGTTAATCGGCTTATCAAAGGATGGTCTTTTTGAGGAGAGGGATAGTGGTCTTTATAGTTTCTCAATGTTTTTTGTGCGAGGATGTTTGCAAATAAGCTTCACAGGGCAAACAGCGCAGCTTACCCGAATCAAAACCGGCTGCCCAATTCAATCGGGCAGCCGGTTTTTTTTACAGCTTTTTTGGGGTTGGTTTAACCCTTCACCGCGCCGGACAGACCGCGGATGAACTGGCGCTGAAACACCAAGAAGATGAAGATAATCGGCACTGTTGCCACCATCACGCCCGCCGCGACCGTCCGCAGGTTGCCGGTAAACGCACCCTCAAGGAAGGCCAGCCCGACGGGGAGCGTGTACATCTCCTCGGTGCGTATCATCAGCAGCGGCCACAGGAAGCTGTTCCACGACCCGACAAAACTGAAGATTGCCAGCGTCGCCAAGCCGGGGCGGATTAGCGGGAGCAGGATGCGCCACCAGATGCCGAAATCACTTGCCCCGTCGATGCGCGCTGATTCGAGCAGTTCATCAGGGATAGATTGGTAGGTTTGGCGCAGCAGGAAGATACCGAAGGCGTTCGCGCCGAACGGGATGACTAGGCCGTGCAGCGTATCAGCGAACCCAAACAGGTTGACCGACATGATGAAGGTCGGAATCAGCGTGAGTTGGTCGGGGAAGACCAGTGTTGCGAGGATGAGGTAGAAGGCGGTGTCGCGTCCCCTGAACCGCATCTTGGACAGTGGGTAGGCGGCCAGCGAACATGTGATGAGCTGCAAGCCAACCACTGAAAACGCCACGATGGTGCTGTTGAGCATGTAGCGCGGCAGGTTCACGTCCGTCCACACCCGATAATAGTTGGCGGTGGTGGCCGGGAAGGTAAAGGCGCGCAGGTCATCGCCCAGTTGTGGCATGATGTTCAGTTCGAAGTCACGCCACCAGCCGTAGTCCGCGCCTTCCGGGATTTCCGAGTCCCACGGCAGCACCGAATAACTGCCGTCGCGGGCGGCCTCGCGCTGGCCGTCGCCCCACCCGACGAGGCCGGGGTAGGGGATGACCTGCGGCGGCTGACCGGGGCGGAACACGTTGGCCGAATTCGGGCGCACGCTCATCAGCGCCGTCCACAGGAATGGGACCGCCGTCACCAGCGCGAACAAGACCATCACCGTATACCAAAAGGTGTTGCCAATCCAGCGGCGCGGGGCGCGGCTTTTCTTTCGGACGGGCGGCACGGACTCGGCCTGCGGTTTTATGACGGGAAATTGCCCGGTTTTATTGAGGGTCATTGTTCCGCTCCAAATAGCGCAGGTTCAAGAACGAGAAGACCATCGTAATAATCGCAAAGACCACCGCAATGGCAGCGGCATACCCCATCTCTAGGTTCACGAAGGCCTGACGGTAGAGGTAGAACATCAGCGTCAGGGCGCTGTCGAGCAGACCCGCTGTTCCGTCGGTCATCACCCAGATTTCCTCGAAAACCTTCAGCGCCGAAATTGACGAAATAATCGCCACGAAGATGATGGAGGGGCGGATGCCCGGCACGGTGATGTACCAGTGCTGCTGGAAACGGTTTGCCCCGTCGATGGCGGCGGCCTCATACAGTTCTTCCGGCACGGCTTGCAGCGCCGCGAGGAAGATAATCATGTAGAAGCCGATGCCGCGCCAAATCGTCACCAGCATGATGGAAATCAGTGTTGAGTCGGGATGGGTCAGGAAGTTAATCGGGCGGTCAATCAGCCCAGTCGAGAGCAGCACGCCGTTAATCAGGCCGTTGGGGTCGGCGAAGATGAATTCGAAAATCATGCCAACGGCCACCACCGAGGTAACCGCTGGGATGTAATACAGCGTTCGGAAGATGAAGATGCCACGCAGTTTGCGGTTGACCACAATCGCCAGCGCAATCGACAGCGCGATGAGAATCGGTGTCACAATCAGGTACAAAAATGAGTTCCGTAGGCCGCGCCAAAACAGGTCATCTTGGAACAGCGCTTCATAGTTGCCCCAGCCGACCCACTGCGGCGCAGTCAGCAGGTCATAGCGTGTGAAGCTCAAATAGATGGCGACGACCAGTGGGATGAACAGGAAAACGGTCAAGAAGGCGAACGCCGGGGCAAGGAACCCATAGGCCGTCACGTGGCGGCGGATGCTGCGCTCGCGCCGTCCGCGTGCGAGTTCTTCGGCGTCTGTCACCGTGATGTTGGCGGCCAAGTGGGGGTCCTCCTCATACGTTGAGTTGTGAGTTTGGAGTGATGGGTGATGAGTGTGTTTGCAAATTGGGCGGATGGACAGCGAGGACAGCATATATGCTGTCCGTACAGCACAGGAGGAAATCCTCTCGCGCACAGGTAAAATGGTGCGAGATAATCCTTCTTGTAGGGACAGGGCATGCCCTGTCCGCTGATGTTAAAAATATTTGCAAACACGCTCTGAGTAATAAGATGGGAGCAGCAGACCTCCTCCACCCCCTCTCCACAGGGAGAGGGGTGGAGGGTGAGGTTCGTCTTACCCCTCGGCGTTG
>JALONW010000017.1 GCA_025454725.1 Anaerolineae bacterium | reverse complement strand
TACGTCGAGCGCTTCATCGACGCCTTTCAGGGCGCAGACCTCGCCACCCAGATGCGACTGGGCGAATACGGCGACTCGCTGGATTTAATCCGCGAATACCCGGTATTCGGCATCGGGTTCACCGGCTCACCGCGCATTGACCTATACGCCAACGTTGCCAATTTATATCTGCTGATTGCCAATCAGATTGGACTGGTTGGGCTAGCACTGTTCATCATCACGATGCTGGGCGTGTTGATGTACGGCCTGCGGGCGTGGCGCTACGCCAAAACCGATGACGCGCTGGACAGCATCCATCTCGGCTACCACGCCGCGCTGGTGGCGGCGCTGGTCAACGGCATTGGTGACTTTTACTTCTTCCGCATCGACTATCAGGGGTCGATTCTGCTGTTTTGGCTGACGGTCAGCCTCGCGCTGGCAAGCTCACGCTTGGCGCTGGAAAAGGGTGTCGGTCAGTCAAAAGCGGACACAACTGGGTGAAAAAAACGCGCCCCTTCTCGTGGTGAGAAGGGGCGCGTCTGGTTTACTCGCCGTTGTTCAGGAAATCAATGGCGCGCTGGAGCTGCGGGTCAGCGTCCGGGTTGGCGCGGCGCTCCTCCGCTGACCACTCGACCACGATGTCGGGCGTGATGCCCAGCTCGTGGATAGAGGTGCGGTTGGGCGACAGCCAGCGGGCGATGGTCAGGCGCAGCCCACCGCCGTTGATGAGGTCGCGCTGGGTCTGCACAACACCCTTCCCGAAGGTGGTCGTCCCGATGACCGTCACGAGGTCGTAGTCCTGCCACGCCCCTACCGCCAGCTCCGACGCGCTGGCGCTGCGCTCATCGACCAGCACCACAATCGGGATGTTGATGTCCAGCGCCGTGCCATCAGCGTTGAAGACCTGCTCGGTCCCGTCGCCGAACTGCTCATATAGCACCACGTCCTCACCGGGAACCAACATGCTGGTCACCTGAACGGCAGAACTCAGCAGACCGCCGGGGTTGCCGCGCAGGTCAATAATCAGGGCGCGCTTGTTCTCGATTTGGAGGTCGCTGATAGCGGTGTTGAGCTGACGGCGCGCCTCGCTGGTAAACTGGTTAAGCTTGACATAGGCGATGTCGCCTTCCAGCACCTCGCTCTCGATGTTGGGGATGTTGATGCGCGCCCGGACAATGCTGAACTCGACTTCTTTTTCGCCGCGCAGCATCTTGAGGTTGACGGTCGTCCCCTCCTGCCCACGCACGCGGGTCGCCAGTTGGTCGGTGTTGAAGCCGCTCACGTCCTCACCGTCCACCTCTAGGAAGATGTCGCCTTCCAACAGGCCAGCAGCCTCGGCGGGCGTGCCTTCGAGGATGTTGACGATGGTCACTTGGTCGAGGTCTTCGTTCAGCTCAATCACCACACCGATGCCGGTAATGGACCCCGACAGGTCGGTATCGAGGGCGTTGAACTCCGGCTCGACATAGCTGCTGAACGGGTCATCCAGCGACTCAACCATACCGCGAATTGCGCCATCGACCAGCGCAGCACGCTCTACGGGGTCGAGGTAGGTCTTTTCAATCAGGTTATAGGTCTCCCAGAACGGCGCAAACGCTTCTTCAGCGTCGGCGGGCATCCGCGTATTGGGGTTCACCTGCGCGCTGGTCGGTTGGGTCAGCGCGCCGAGGCCGAACCCAGCGACGAACGTAGCGACCACCAGCAGCGGGATGAATAATGCCCGCGCTGCACGGGGAAAGGCTTGGCTAGAGGGGGTCATATCGTGTTGGCTCCAAATTTAAAATACTCGGTTATCCCGGACACAGCACCATTATAGGTGATTGGTGCAATCTGTCTTACACCCTAAGTGTACGTATTCCCGCTTAATCGACAAATAAGTTTAAGGTGAGCCTATGGCAAAACTACCCGACGCCTCACCTACACCTGTAAAATTTTGGTAAAATGGCCTCCCCCGGCGCGGGTTTGCTCATTGACGCACCCCCGCCGCGCATGACACTATTAAGGGACGATAGTCCGGTTAACAGCACTATTTTAAGCCCGTCAACAGCCAGAAGGAATTCGCACCGTGCAAAACAATACCCGTAACCAAACCCCCCTCATCATCGGCCTCGTCGGCGTGGCCGTGGTGGTCGCCATCGCCTTTATCGCACTCTCGCTGGGCGGCACACAAGCCACCTTCAGCGAGGAATTCTTCGCCGACATCCCGGTCGAGGAGTTCGAGGGCGGCTACATCATGGGCAACCCAGACGCACCCGTGACCATCGTCGAATTTGCCGACTATCTCTGCCCGGCCTGCCAGCAGTACAAGCCAGAGGTTGACCAGTTCATCGAGGAATACGTGGCGACCGGCCTCGCCCGCTGGGAGATGCGCGTCTTCCCGACCGCTGGCGGCGACACCACCAACTACGCGGGGAACCTCGCCTACTGCGCCGCCGAGCAGGGCAAGCACTGGGGCTACATCACCGAGGTCATGTATGAGATGGCCCAGACCGGCCAGCTTCAGCGCAACACCGCCGCCACGCTGGCCTCGCGCCTTGACCTGAATGTGGACAGCCTGCTGCGCTGCGCCCAGTCGGCCACTTTCGTCAATGATGACGTGCGGATTGGTCGTGCCGGTGGGGCAAGCGCCACCCCGTCCGTCCACTATCGCTTGAACGAGGGCACGCTGCTCCCGGTCAGCGACCGCAGCTTTGAAGGGCTGACAGCGCTGGTGGACAGCCTGAGCGGTCAGTAACCCGCGCCATGCGTACCGTGTTTTGGGCGGACGGCGTCGTCCGCATGATTGACCAGAAGCAAATCCCGTGGGCGCTGGAAGTCGTTGACCTGCACGACCACCACGCTGTGGCCGCTGCCATCACCGACATGACCGTGCGCGGTGCGCCCGCCATCGGCGCATCGGCGGCCTTTGGGATGGCGCTGGCCGCCCATACCAGCGGCGCGCAGACCGTCGCCGAACTACAGGCGGAACTCAACGGGGCGGGGGCGGTGCTGAAAGCGGCCCGCCCCACCGCCGTGAACCTAATGTGGGCGGTAGACCTGATGTTGGGCATCGCCCACCGCCCCGGCTACGCCTCTCCCGCTGGCCTGAAAGTCGCGTTACTGACCGAGGCGCAGCGGGTGGCCGATGACGATGTAGCGGTGAACCAGCGCATCGGCGCGCACGGCCAAACCCTGATTCAACCGGGCGACACCGTGCTGCACCACTGCAACACCGGCGCGCTGGCAACGGTCGATTATGGGACGGCGCTGGGTGTCATCCGCGCCGCACACGAGGCGGGCAAGGCATTCCACGTCCTGCTGGATGAGACCCGCCCGCGCCTGCAAGGGGCGCGCCTGAGCGCGTGGGAGCTTGAACAGCTCGGCGTGAGCTACGACATCCTGCCCGACACCGCCGCTGGTTTCTACATGCAGCGCGGCGAGATTAAACTGGTCTTGGTCGGCGCGGACCGAATCGCCTCCAATGGTGATTTCGCCAACAAGATTGGGACCTACCAGATTGCTGTGCTGGCGAAAGAGAACGGCATCCCGTTCTACTGTGTCGCGCCCACCTCAACCATCGACCCCGCCATCGCGTCGGGTGCAGACATCCCCATTGAGGAGCGCGACCCCGCCGAGGTGACGACACCCTACGACACGCCGCTGGTTCCGGCACACTTTAAGGCGCGCAACCCCGCCTTCGACGTGACGCCCTACCGCTACCTGTCGGGCATCATCACCGAACACGGCATCGCCCGCGCCCCGTTCACCGAGTCGCTCAAAAAAGCGCTGGCGGGCGAAACGCTGTAACCCCCAGCATTATCCCCAGAAACACAAAGACCCCGTTAACCGGGGTCTTTTTCGTGGGTTGGCAGGTGGCGGCGCGCCCCACCTTATCAAATCAATAAACAGGCGGCAAACCGGGTTTCCAATAAAGAGGCCGCGTATCTGGCAGGGCATTGGGTGTCTGTCTTGCTAAAACCCATTCGCTGCTGCCAACCCACACCCCTACTCTATCAGCCGACCGTTTACTAAACGTTTACGAGATGTCTTATTAGATTAACGACTCACCAGCGCGTCGAGCAGCCAACGGTGATGGTCAATCAGCGCGTGAATGGCGCGGGAGTCGGCTTCCGCGTCGGGTTCTGGCTGGGGCGCGACTGGCTCTGTCACCAGCCACGCCGCCCACTGCGCCGCGCTCCACGTCCCTTCCGCCGTCTGGACGATGGTCTCCAGCGCGTCGGCAGCGTCCCAAACCGCACGCTGCCCATTGACCTCTAACATGAACAATGCCGCCAGCGCCCCGGTACGTTTGTTGCCGTCCGCGAACGGGTGGTTGCGGGCGATGGCGTGGAACAGCACTGCCGCTTTCTCGGTCAGTGTCGGGTAGGCGTCTGCGCCAAACGCTGACTGCTGCGGCCTGCCCGCTGCCGCCTCTAACAGGCCGAGGTCGCGTACTTTCTGTTTCCCCTTCAGAATTTTGTGAATCTGGTCGTTGCCGGGCAGCACCTCGTTGATGTAAATCAGCTCATCAACTGTTAGGTAGCGGATGGGAGGGGTATCCATTAGTCCTCTGTTTCAGGGCGGGTATGTTCCGATAGCCACGCGGCCACTGCCGCGACATCGTGTTGATTCTGGGCGATTTCCAGCACAAACGCCCGCACGTCGGCCTCAGTCCATGTCGGTCGCAGACCGTTGCGGCGCAGAAAGCGCTCGACTGCTGCTGTCGCGGTGCGCTTGTTGCCGTCGAAGAACAGGTGATGTGCGGCGAGGCTGTGCAGCAGCGCGGCGGCCTTATCTATCAGCGTGGGATAGGCTTCTTGGCCGAACGCGGCCAGCATCGGACGCGCCGCTGCCGCCCGCAACAGATGACGGTCGCGCACGTCCGGTTTGCGACCCAAAACCTGCTCAGCCACCTCGTACAGCTCCGCCGGGGTGAGATAGTTGACCAAATCACGCACGGTTGGGGCGCTCGGCGCGCAGGTCGGCCAGCACAGCGGCGGCCTGTTCCTGCGGCGGGGTATCGGGGACATTATCGGGCGCGCCGTCCAAACGCTCAACAGCGCGCTGACGGTAGTCAGTCTCGGTAGCCGGGTGCGCTGCGACCAGAGTCCATAACTGCCGCGCCACATCACCGCGCTTATCGTGGGCGTACCACACCCCTGCCGCGTACAGCGCCATCAGCGTCATCGGGTCAGTGTTGGATTGCAGGGCGGCCTCTAAGCACTCGATTAAGGTCTGGCGTGCCGCCGGATAACCCAATGCGACCTGCGTCAGCGTTAGGGTCGTGAGCGCGTAGCTTAGGCTTCGGGCGTCTTTAATCTCACGGGCGACGGAGACCGCTTCGGTGGCATACTTCAGGCCGCGTTGGGGCTTACCGACCAATGTATACACATCACCGAGGTTGTTCAGCGTGACCGCCTTCCCCTGCATGAAACCGACTCCCTCGCTCATGGTCAGCGCCTCTTCAAAGCTGGTCAGCGCACGGGTTTGGTCACCCAACAGGCTGTAGGCCACGCCCAAACCGTTGGCGATATGGTAGATGCCGACCTTATCGTTCAGCTTTACGGCGAGGGGATAAGCTTCTTCCAGTGCGAGGCGGGCGCGTTCGGTCTCGCCGTTGCGCGAGTAGACCGAAGCGAGGTTAATCAGCGGCTTGATGAGTTCAAACATCCCCAGCCGACGGTATAAATCAGCGCAGCGCTCCAGCGTTACCCGCGCAGTCGGCGTATCTCCCGTATAAAGCTGCGCGATGCCCAGCGTGTTGAGCGCGAAAGCCAACGCCGCACCGTCCTCGCCTTCCAATAGGCGAGCGGCCTCGTGTGCCCACCGGCTGACATCCGCCATCCGCCCCAATCGCAGGCCAATCCCGGCGCGGTGTGAGAGCAAACGCCCCAGCAGTACGCGCTCGGCGGGTTCGGCGGCATCCAGCGCCAGCGCGGACAGGCTGGCCGCGAAAAAGGCCTCGCCCTCGGCAAACCAACCGATGCCCTCGTAAAAGCGGTGCAGTGTCGTGGTCAATTCATCAATCAGCGGGAGGTCGCGCTGCTCGATGCACGCCTGCCAAAGCTGGCGGATGTTGTCAATTTCGGCCTTGAGGAGCTGAATCCCCACGGAGAGGTCGCGGGCGTGGAGCGCAGCCTCGGCGCGGGCAATGTGGCCGAGGTAATGGTCACGATAGCGCGTTTGCGCCCCGGCCTCATCATCACAGGCTTCTTGGGCGTAGCGGCGGATGATGGCGTGCAGGCTGTAGCGCTCGCCAGCGCGCCGCACCAGTGACCGGGCGGTGAACACGTCGAGCAGTGACGGGGCGGCCCCGGCTACCGCGTCGGCGGCCTCAGCCGTGAACGAGCCGCCGAACACCGACAGATTCGCCAGCGCAGTTTGTTGATCGGGCGGGAGCATCTGCCACGAGGTCTCGAACACAGCGCGCAAACTGCTGTGACGCGGTTCGGCATTGCGCCAGCGCTGTTGCAGATTATCGAAACTGCGCCGCACCGCCTCGACCAATTCGACCAGCGGGTGGTCGAGCAGCATCGCCCCGGCCAATTCGATGCCCAACGGCATCCCCTCCAACAGGCCGCACAGGTCAGCGGCGGGTGCGGGTTCCAGTACGGCGGTATAGCCGCGCTGGCGGGCGTTATGGGTCAGGAGCTGCACCCCTGCCGATTCTTCGACCGGGCGGTCGGCGCGCGCGGTCAACCCTTCCAGCGGCAGCACCCACTCTTCGCGCAGGTCAAGCCGATGGCGCGACGTGACCAAAACGGTGATGTCCGGCGCGGCAGCCAGCAGCGCGGCCAACCAGTCGGCGAAGCCGGGCAGGTGTTCGGCGTTGTCGAAAATAAGCAGCAGTTCGCGCTCGGCCAAAAACGCCCAGATTTCGCGCTGGGGGTCAGCCACCCCGCGCAGTGAGACTCCCAGCGCCTCCGCCAGCGCGGACGGCAGATAAATCACATCGACCACCGAGGTCAACGCGATGTAGCGCACCCCGTTGACGAACGAGGCCGCCAACCGCCGCCCCAATTCCTGCGCGAGGCGCGACTTACCCACCCCGCCGATGCCCAGCACCGTCACGACCCGTTTACCGGCATCGGTCAGCCAGCCCTCAGCCTGCGCGAGTTCATCCTCACGCCCAACGAACACCGATGACGGCGCGGGCAGGTTGTGGCGCGGCGCGTTCTGCGACAATTCCAGCCGCCGAACGAGGGCGCGTGTCTCTGGCGCGGGTTCGACGCCCAGTTCCACCGACAGGCGCTCGACGAGAGTCTGATAGCTCGCCAGCGCCGCGCCGACTGCCCCGCTGGTCAGTTGGGCGCGCCACAGCGCCCGGTACGCGCCCTCAGCGTAGGGGTCAAGCGCGACCACCTGCCGCGCCAGCCCCTCAACGGCTGACCATTGGCGGTGCGCCAGCGCTTGGTCAAGCCGGTTGGCCAGCAGCGCCAGCGCTAGCGACTGGTAATGGGCGCGGCGGGTAGTCATCCAGTGGTCGAGCGCCTCAGCATCGGCCACCATCACCCCGTCCATGAACAGCCCGCCGGGGATTGGCTCACCGCCCTGCACACCCGAATCAAGCGCCTCGACATCCAGTGAAAAAGGCAGGTCGCCCGCCCACTGCGCCGTCTGCCGAGTGACCGTGACGTAACCCGGCACCAGCTTCTGAACGTTGTGCAGCGCTTGGCGCAGGTTGCCCAGCGCACGCTCCTGTGGCATCTCGCCCCAGAACAGCCCGGCGAGGCTCTCACGGGCATGGGGGCGCGGCTCCAGCGCCAAATAACACAGCAGCGCCAGCGCCTTTTGTGAAATGAAACCATCTACTGGCGCGCCGTCAAGCTCAATCGCTGGGTAGCCCAGCACCCTTATCCGCAGCATGTCCACCCTGTGTCAAACTCAACAGTAAAACCCCAGCCGGGTTTAGCCGGGGGACGGGGATATGCCCCGCCAGTAAACGTTGTATAAACGATTACCGGCTATTGTAGCATTTAGCGCCGGGAAACACCCAACGCCACACCCCTACCTACCCGGCGTCTGACCGACTAAACATCATGGAGTGAGATACCCCTATGCGCCGTTTGACCGCCCGCTTCGTTTTTGTACTGCTTATGCTGACTTTCACATTTGCCGCCCTGCCCCTCAACGCGCAGAACGACGAGGACGAAATCCTCACCGATGACCTGACCGCCGAGGACGGCTCAATCATCATCGCCAATTTGCCGGAGGGTGTGGTGCAGTTGCGCGACGGGGCGATGTTGGAATACCCCGACGGTTGGGTCATCAGCAGCGACTCCGAAACCCTCTACGACACCGTTTCGCTCATCTACGGCGACTCAATCTTCAACTACAGCGCGCTGCTGACCATCACCCTCAACAGCGAGGACAGTTTTCCCATCGAAACCTATCGTGAAGGTGTATTGGGTTTTAGCGCCTCGCTGTACACCGGCAAAGAGACCTTTGACCCCGAAACCGACCTCATCACCGAGGAATTGGAAGATGGGCGCATCTTCGAGTCGCTGGTTGTGCCAGAATACGAGGAAGGTATTAGCGCCCTTCCCGGCAACAGCTACACCCTCATCCTAGATGGTCAATATTGGGCGAATGCGCTGCTGGTCGTCATCAATCCTGACGACATCGAGACCGTCCTCGCTGACTCTGATGCCATCCTCCGCAGCATGGTGATGACCCTGCGCGAAGGCGCGCTGATGGTCGATGGGCGTCAGATAGACGCCCAAGAGGCGGACTGCTTCACCGGAATCTACGCCAGCGAAAGCGACCCCATCCAAGTTTATGACTGCCCGGCTAACTGCGCCGCAGACGCTGGGGCGGTCTGGGGGACGGACATCTACACCAGCGATTCGAGCGTGTGCGCGGCGGCCATCCACGCCGGGGTCATCACCGACGCGGACGGCGGGTTGGTCATCGTGCGCTACGAACCGGGCTTAGAGAGCTACACCTCAACCACCCGCAACGGTATTACGACCGAGGAATATGGCGCATGGGACCCCGCTGCCACAGTCGCGCCCTTCACCGAGGACATGATGAGCCTGCCGGGTGACGCTGACGAGGAAACCGAATCTGAGGAAGAAGAAACCGAGGAATAAAACAAGAAAAACACCCCCAGTGCGTCGATGTGCGCTGGGGGTGTTTTGGGTATTGGGAAAATACCCGTTTTACTCGCCGGCCAGCGCCTGTGCGATGGTCTCGATATTGTAGGTCAGGTAATCGAGGTAGGTTGCAGCCGCACCATCCGGCGCGCTCAACGAGTCAGTGTACAGGCCGTAGAACGCCACGCCCGCCTCAGCAGCAACCTGCTCGGCCACCGATGCTGAAATGGTGGTCTCGGCGAACACGGCAGGCACGCCCTCAGCGCGGATGAGTTCGACCAGCGCCACGATGTCCTGCGCGCTCGGCTCAGCGAAAGCGCTCCCGCCGGGCAGCACAAACCCAACCATCTCGAAGCCATAGGCCGCCGCAAAGTAGCCCAATGTCTCGTGATTGGTGACCAACACACGGTTTTCGGCGGGGATGGCCTCAATCAGCGGGTATAGATTGAGTGCCAGATGGTCAATCACCAGATAAATGTATTCCTCGGCGTTGGCGGCATACTGTTGCGCGTTGGTGCTGTCCAGCGCGCCCAACGTGTCGCTGATGGTCAGCGCCCAGTAGTAGACGTTGTTCGGGTCAGACCAAACGTGGGGGTCACACGCGCCTTCTTCATGCGCGTGGTCGCCTTCGGCTTCGTCGGCGTGTTCCTCACCTTCGTGGTCGTCATGGCCGCCGCATTCCAACTCGTGCAGACGCCCCATGACTTCATCGGTATCGTTGGTGCGCGGGGCGGCAGTCAGCATCCCACCCTTTTCGGCATCAGCAGCAGCGAGATAGGCATCGTGGGCGGCACACAGCGTGTCGAAATCGAGGAGGCCGCCCTCATCCGTGTGGTCCTCGTCAGCATGTTCATCGGTGTGTGCTTCATCAGCATGCTCTTCGTCGCCATGCTCATCAGCGTGTTCTTCGTCAGCATGTTCCTCATCGGCGTGTTCGTCATGGTCATGCGCGCCGAACGCCCGCACCGGGACACAGGCCGACGCCTCAACCACCGGGATGCTGCCATCGGCGGTATTTTCGATGGCCTCTAAGAGACCTTCTTCAAAGCCCGCACCGACGACGAAAATGACATCGGCTTCGGCCAACACGCGCAAATCCTGCGCCGACGGCTCATAGCTGTGGGGGTCAGCTCCGACCGGAATTAGGCTGGTCACTTCGACCCCGTTCAACCCGACGTTCTGCACCACATCGGCCAACACGGAGAAGCTGGCGACGACCTTCAACGGCTCGGACTGGGCGCTTGCCGCCACGGACAGCCCAGACACCATCAATGTCAGCACGACCCACCGGAAAAAACGTTGCATACCACCCTCCAAATGAGATTTGCTATCAGTCCATCAGTTTATGGTGATACTCAGTCTCAGTCAAGGGAGACTGTGCTAACCAAGGCCGCCGCCCGTTCGCGGCTTGACGCTGGGGCGCTGACCCACTACAATTGCGCCCACTTGTCCCACGGGGAGCCAAGGCGATTCGGCATGTTTGAAGGTCTTTCAAAGCGCCTGCAAGAGACGTTTGACCGTCTCGGCAAAGGCGGAAAAGTAACAGAAGAACACGTCAACACCGTCATGCGTGATGTGCGTATGGCGCTGCTTGAGGCCGATGTCGCGCTGCCGGTCGTGAAGGATTTCGTGAATCGGGTGCGCGAGCGCGCCGTCGATATGGAAGTCCACAAGGCGCTGCGCCCTGCCCAACAAGTGGTGAAAATCGTCCATGAGGAACTGACGACCACCCTCGGTGAGCCGGGCAAGCTCAATTTCTACACCGGCAGTAAGCCGCACGTCATCATGTTGGTCGGCCTTCAGGGGTCGGGCAAGACGACGACGGCGGCCAAACTCGCCACCCACCTGCGCCGCGACGGGAAACAGCCCTACCTCGTCGCTGCTGACGTGTACCGCCCCGCCGCTGTTGACCAGCTCAAAACGCTGGGCAAGCAGATTGGCATCCCGGTCTACGATGAAGGCACATCGGCCAAGCCCATCGACATCGCCAAGCGCGGCGTTGAAGCGGCGCGGCAGGCCAACGCCTCGGTCGTCATCATCGACACCGCAGGCCGCCTCCAGATTGACGACCAGCTCATGACCGAGCTGGAGGAAATCAAGCGGCGCACCAACCCGTCCGAGGTCCTTCTGGTCGCGGACGCCATGACCGGCCAAGAGGCCGTTAACATCGCGCAGGGCTTCAACAGCCGCGTGGGCATCACCGGCCTCATCCTGACCAAGGTAGACGGTGACGCACGCGGTGGTGCGGCCATCTCCATGCGCGCCGTCACCAGCGTACCGATTAAGTTTCTCGGTACGTCTGAGAAAATCGACGGCTTCGAGGTGTTCCACCCTGACCGCCTCGTAGACCGCATCCTCGGCATGGGCGACATGATGTCGCTGATCGAAAAGGCCGAGGAACATTTCGACCAAGCCGAGGCCGAGAAACTGCAAGAGAAACTGATGAAGAATCAGTTCACCTTGCAAGACTTCTTGGAACAGCTCCAACGGATCCGCAAGATGGGGCCGCTTGCCCAGATCATGGGCATGATCCCCGGCATGAGCAAACTGCAAATGTCTGGCGACCTCAACGAGGACGACATGCAGAAGCGGCTCAAGCGGGTCGAGGCCATCATCAACTCGATGACCAACAAAGAGCGCAACAACCCCAAGGTGCTGAACGCCAGCCGCCGCAAGCGGATTGCGGGGGGCGCGGGGGTGCAGGTGCGCGATGTCAACGATGTCCTGAACCAGTTCCAAAAGATGCAGGACATGATGGGCCAGCTACGCAAGGGCAAATTCCCCAAAATTCCGGGGATGCCCAACCTTTTCGGATGACCCGTGGCCTTCTGCCACGAGTGAGCAACTCAACTACCAAGGAGCAGTAAAAGCATGTTACGGATTCGTTTCCAGCGCGTGGGCGCAAAGCGTCAGGCCTCGTATCGGTTGGTGGTGATGGACCAGCGCGCCAAGCGCAGCGGTGGCATCGTCGAGAACATCGGCTTCCACAACCCGCGCACCCGCCCCAGCACCGATGAGGTGAATTTCGAGCGCGCCCTGTACTGGTTGAGCGTCGGCGCGAAGCCGACCGAGGCCGCCGAGAGCGTCCTCAAGCGCGTGGGCGTGCTGCCGCTGGTGGCGCGTATCCACAAGGGTGAGAGCATTGAGGCGCTGGCTGCTGAGGCCACCGCTGCGAAGGCCGCTGCTGCTGTGGTCAGCCCGCGCACCAGCTACCCCGCCCCCACCAGCAAGGGCGAGTAAGCCAGTCCCACCCCATCACCAGATGATGACCCATCGGGGGCTGGCGCTCGGCGTCTGCCCCTGCTGTGTTTTTTGAGGGATGAGTTAGAAGTGATGGGTGATGAGGGAAAAGTCTGGCGGTGGGTCGCCCACCAGAGAAAAGTGAGACAAAATATGATACAAAAACGTTCCTTTATTGGTATTTAACAACTGGTTACAGAGATTCGGGCTAAATTAGGTCAGCGGGCAACCCGGCGGGTCGCCCCTACAGTGAAATCCGCATTGTTTACCAACCTGAAAAACAGGTCTATTTACGCCCACCTCTCATGACTCATCACCCAACCCTCATCACTTAAAAAAGGAAGCCACCCATGTCACAGGATGAACAGCTCGTCCGCTACATTGCCCAATCGCTGGTCGAACAGCCCGACGCGGTGCAAGTGCGCCGTAAGGAACTGCGCGATTCGGTCAAGATTATCCTGAAGGTCGCGCCGGGCGACATGGGGCGCGTGATTGGCAAGCAGGGGCGCATCGCCAACGCCGTCCGCACCCTGCTGCGCGTGGTCTCGACCGACAAAACCGCCCTGCTCGAAATCGACTAGCTGACCATCACTATGGCAAAACGACTCCAGCCCAAATACCTCCAGCTCGGTGACATCCTGCGCCCCCACGGAATCCGAGGGGAGCTGCGTGTGCGCGTCCTGACCGAGTACCCCGACCGCCTGCCCGACCTCAAGCGCGTCTACCTCGGCGCAACGCCATACGACCCCAAACCGACCGCTTATACCATCACCAACGTGCGCTTCGACCGTCAATACGCGCTCATCACGTTTGATAACGTCGATGACCGCGACGCCGCTGACCGCCTACGCGGGCTGGCGCTGATGGTCGCCATCGAGGACGCCGTGCCGCTGGAAGAAGGTGAAGTTTACCTGTTCCAGCTCATCGGGATGCGCGTCGTGATTGAAGAAACTGGCGAGGACATCGGCGAGATTATTGATATCGCTGAAACCGGCGGCAACGATAACTACATCGTCAAGAGCGAAGCGCTGGGCGAGTTTGCCATCCCCGCCATCCCGCAGGTGGTCATCCGCATCGACACCGAGACGCAGCGCGTCCTCATCCGCACGATGGACGGCCTGCTCCCGACGCAGCGCCCGCGCCTCCGCAAGCGCGACTACAACCCACCGCCCACGAAGGATTAGCTGTCCCAAATGCCGCTGGATGAGCGCGCCTATTGGCTCGGCTTCAGCCGCGTGCCGGGCGTCGGACGCGTCACCGTCGATAAACTGCTGGCCGCCTTCGGGTCGCTGGAACACGCATGGCACGCCGACCCGGTTCAGCTTGGCAGGGCGGGGGTTGGCGCGCACGCCATCCAGACCATCACTGACTGGCGCGCCAAACTCGACCTCGCCGCCGAACTCCGCAAGCTGGAGTCGCTAGGCGCACGCTTCATCATCCACAGCGACGCGGATTATCCCACGCTGCTGCGGCCATTGCGCGCCGCACCGCCCATTCTCTATGTGATGGGAGACCTCTCCCCCGTCGATGAGCGGGCGCTGGCAGTGGTCGGCACGCGCAAAGCCACCCGCTACGGGCGCGACATGGCCGAACGCTTCTGCGGCGCGCTCGCCCAAGCCGGTATAACCATCATCAGCGGATTGGCGATTGGTATTGACGCCGTCGCACATACTGCCGCGCTCGACGCAGGCGGGCGCACCCTTGCCGTGTTGGGCTGTGGGATTGATGTGATTTATCCCCGTGAAAATGCCACCCTCCTGCGTCGCATCACTGAAAGCGGACAAGGCGCGCTTATCACCCAGTATCCGCCCGGCACGCGCCCTGATGGGGGCAACTTCCCTCGCCGCAACGCCGTCCTGAGCGGGCTGGCGCTGGGGACACTGGTGGTCGAAGCCCCAGATAAAAGCGGCTCGCTCCACACCGTCAGCGCCGCGCTCGACCAAGGGCGCGAGGTGTTCGCCATCCCGCACAACCTGAGCAACCTAATGGGGACGGCCTGCAACCGGCTGATTCAGGACGGCGCGAAGCTGGTCATCGACCCAGCGGACGTGCTGGACGAGCTGAACATCACGGCTGAATTATTGACCACCCGCGCCACCGCCCAGAAAATTGCGCCTGATTCACCCGAAGAAGCGCGCCTACTCGCCCACCTCAGCGACGCACCGATTCACGTAGACGACCTCGCCCGCGCCGCCGGGATGTCAGCAGCAGAAGTCAGCGTGATGCTCACCCTCCTCGAATTAAAGGGGCTTGCACAACGGGTCGGCCCTATGCAATATTGCGGGGGGTAGTTAGAGTGATAAAATTACGAAACGCCCCATGAGCCGTGGTTGTGAGTGACAAGAAATTGGCGTATACGCGCTTCACCTTCTACTGAAGGCTTAGGCTTCCAACGGCTACAAAAAGTAGTCCACCCCACTAAAAAGGGCTGTGTTTTTGACTGAGACAAGCCTCATTTCAAGCACAAAGTAACGAGGCAAACTCCTTTAGTGCGCTTCCCGTAGCAACCCCAAGCGAACAGCGTGAGAAGCCTCGTCAAGGGTTTTTGCAAACTCATCACGCTAAACTTATAACTGTGCTATCTCTTATCCTTACCATCAGACCAAAGGAACCCCTCCACATGGAACACTTCTACGCGATGATTCTCGCGGGCGGGGGCGGGACTCGGCTGTGGCCGTTGAGCCGGAAAAAGACCCCCAAACAGACCCTCGCGCTAACCGAAGACCGCACCCTGTTCCGCATCGCCGTTGACCGGCTCGCGCCACTGTTCCCGCCTGAACGCATTTTCGTCGTCAGCGGGCCGCGCCTCACCCCGCTGCTGCGCGGCGACGCCCTACATATCCCCAGCGAGAATTTCATCGTTGAACCCTACGCCCGCGATAACGCCGCCGCGGTCGGTCTCGGGCTCGCGGCAATTGCCGCGCACGACCCCGACGCGACCATCGTGCTGCTGACCGCCGACCACCACATTGCGTCACAGGAAGCGTTCCACAACACCCTCCGCACCGCTTACGAGGTCGCGCAGGAAGGCCATCTCGTCACATTGGGCATCACCCCCACCTACCCTTCGACTGGGTTCGGCTATATTCACCGGGGTGAACTGCTGCGCGAGGCCAACGGGCTTCAGGTTTATAAGTCGCAGGGCTTCAAAGAAAAACCAACTTACGAGACCGCCCTTCACTTCTTGGCCGATGGCACGTACAGTTGGAACTCCGGCATGTTCATCTGGCATATCCGTAAGGCCATGCAGGAGTTCGAGCGTCAACAGCCTAAGATGTACAAGCTGCTGCTGGAACTCAAACACGCTTTCGCCCTCACCGACGATGACACCATCCTCGGCGAGGTGTGGGAGAAGATGCCGCGCAAGTCGATTGACTATGCCATTATGGAAGGCGCGACCGATGTCGCCGTTATCCCGGTCGATATTGGCTGGAGCGACGTGGGCAGTTGGTCGTCGCTGTATGAAGTCCTCAAACTGGACGAAAAAGGTAACGGGATACGCGGCAGCGCCGAAACCTTGATGGTCGATACCACCCAAACCTTGGTATTTAGTGATAAACTGACCGTCACCATCGGCCTAGATGGTATCGTGATTGTCGATACCCCAGACGCGCTGCTGGTCTGCCACCGCGATAAAGCGCAAGACATCAAGAAAGTGGTCGAACACCTCAAAGTGACCGGCCAAGACAGCTATCTGTAGACCAAGAAAACCACCGAGACCGCATGGAAGCCTACTGCTTTAAGTGCAAGACCAAACGGGAGATGGCAAACGCCACCGCCATCTACCTCGAAAACGGCTCACCCGCCACCAGCGGCACCTGCCCGGTGTGCGGCGGTAAGCTGTTCAAGATGGGCGGGACCGAAGCACACGCTTCCATCGAAAAACCCGCGCCCAGCGCCAAGGCCCCTAAGGCCAAAGCGACCACCGCCAAGAAATCTGCGGCGACCAAGAAAACCGCCAGCAAAAAACCAGCGACAAAAACCGCCGCTAAGTCTGGCGTATCGGCCTCAGCCGCTGACGAAAAGAAGCCCGCTAAGGCCGCCGCCAAATCCAAGACGACCAAAAAGACCGCCGCCAAGAAATCGACCGCCAAAGGCAAGACCAGCGCGCCGGTGCGCCGCAGCGGTAAACTGGTCATCGTCGAGTCACCGGCCAAGGCCAAGAGCGTTGGGCGCTACCTCGGCGCAGGTTACACGGTCAAGGCGTCGAAGGGGCATGTCCGCGACCTGTACAAGAGTAAGCTGTCGGTTGACCTGCTCAACGACTTTGCGCCGACCTACACGGTCCCCAACGACAAAAAAGCCACTGTCAGCGAACTGCGGAAGGCGGCAGAATCGGCCAGCGAAATTTTCCTCGCGACCGACCCTGACCGCGAGGGCGAAGCCATTGCGTGGCACCTCATCCACGCCGCTGGCATGGACGAGAGCCGCATTAAGCGCGTGGTCTTCCACGAGATTACCGAACCGGCAGTCAAAGAGGCCTTCTCGCATCCGCGTGAAGTCGATATGTCGCTGGTCAACGCGCAGCAGGCGCGCCGCATCCTCGACCGAATCGTCGGTTATCAGGTGTCGGAGCTGCTTTGGACGAAGGTGCGCGGACGGCTGTCCGCCGGGCGTGTGCAGAGCATCGCGCTGCGCTTGGTGGTGGACCGCGAGCGCGAGATTGAGGCATTCGTCACCCGCGAATACTGGACCATCGACGCCGACCTGAAGAAACAGACCGACATCCAGCGCCCGTTTAACGCCCGTTTGGTCAAGATTAACGGCGAAGACCCGGTGTTGGAGACCGAGACGCAAGTCAAGCCGCACCTCGACGTGTTGGAGCGCAGCATCTTCACCGTCACCGACGTGAACAAAAGCCAGATGCAAAAGAAGCCCGCTGCGCCGTTCACGACCAGCACGCTTCAACAGGAAGCCTCGCGCCGGTTGGGGTTCAACGCCCGCCGCACAATGAGCGCCGCCCAACAGCTCTACGAAGGTATCGACCTCGGCGCGCAGGGAACGGTGGGTCTCATCACCTACATGCGTACCGACAGCGTGAACGTCAGCGTGCAGGCACAAACCGATGCCCGCACCTACATCGTCAAGCGTTTCAGCAAAGACCACATCCCCGCCAAGCCCAACGTCTATAAGACCAAGGCCAAAGGCGCGCAGGAAGCCCATGAGGCCGTCCGTCCGACCTCGGTCGAGCGTGACCCGGCGCGAGTCAAGTCGGCGCTGACCAGCGACCAATATAAGCTGTATAAGCTGATTTGGGAGCGTTTCATCGCCAGCCAGATGAGCAACGCCATTTACGACACGCTCAAGGTCGAGATTAAAGCAGGTCTGACCGCCAAAGACCAGCCCTACCTGCTGCGCGCTACCAGTCGCCAAGTTGCATTTGCCGGTTTCCTCGCAGTCTATGAGGAAGGCAAGGACGATGAGGCCGCCGACACCGATGAGGGGCGCATCATCCCGCCGCTGGTCGCCAAAGAGCCGCTTGACCTCGTGCGGCTGAATCCTGAGCAGCATTTCACCGAGCCGCCCCCGCGCTACACCGAGGCCACCCTCGTCAAGGCGCTGGAAGAATACGGCATCGGACGACCCAGCACCTACGCGCCGACCATGGGCGTCATCCAAGACCGCGACTATGTCGAGGTCGTCAACAAGCGCATGATTCCGACCGAAATCGGCAAGCTGGTTAACGACCTGCTGGTGCAGTTCTTCCCCGACGTGATGGACTACTCCTTCACAGCGCGCATGGAAGACCAGCTCGACAGCGTGGCCGAAGGCGACATTGCATGGCAGCCGGTGCTGGGGACATTCTATGACCGCTTCGCGCAGCAGCTTGAAAGCGCCAAGACCGACATGCCCCGCGTCCAGCCGATTGAGAAGGTCGGGCGCACCTGCCCCACCTGCGGCACGGGCGACCTGATTATCAAGCACGGGCGCTACGGGAAATTTATCGGGTGCAGCAACTACCCGGAATGTAAGCACACCGAGCCGTTCGTCGAGAAGACAGGCATCATGTGCGCCAAGTGCGGCGAGACCGACGGCGGCGAACTGCTGGCACGCAAGACCCGCGCCGGGCGCACCTTCTTCGGCTGCTCACGCTACCCCGACTGTGATTACACGGTCTGGCGTCTGCCGAAGGTCGCAAAGCCCGGCCCCGTCCCAGTCGGTGAAGACATTGAGGACACGCCCGAACGTCCCGCCCGCCGCCGCACCGGGTGATAAAATCTCAAAACGAAAACGGATGGTGCGAGTGCATCATCCGTTTTTTTGTTGGTGACCGTCGCCCATCCCCACCCCAATTGACACGTCAGAACGAACGTGCTAAGGTCTTGGGGAGATGATTGGCAGCAGGAGCGCGCCCGATGTCCCTAGAATTCAACAAGCTGTTCGAGCAGGTCCGCAAGATGGGCGACATGCTCTCGCACCTCGATTTCGATGTGTCGGATAAGCTGGCGCTGGCCATCCGGCGCTTTGAGGAGGCGGGCGACCTCGACTCGCTGCGCGCCAAAATCCGCGTGGTGCGTGGGCCAGAGGTCAGCGGCTACCGCGGCGCGGCCCCGCTGGACATCCCAGAGGCCGAACCCATCAACCAGATACGCACCGCGCCAGACGCGCCGCCCGCCGCTACCCTCATCGCCGCCGACGGGTCACAGATTTACCCCAACGAACAAGCGCCGATACATTATTATCTGCTCAACACTGCCGCGTTCACCTACTATCACGGCTATGACCACACACCCGTTCCCGCCACCTTCCCAGAACTGGCCTACCACAAAAACCTCGTTCACGACGCCAATAAACAGCTCGTCAACGCCCGCACCATAGACGCCCGCCGGACGGTCACCGAGATGAAGCTGCTGGCCGAACAGGTCTGGACGCTGCGGCGCGAGGGCGCACCTGCCCCGCTGGTGGCACTGTTCGACAACCATTTGTTGTTCTGGGCCAATGCCGATGTGACCGATTCCGGCCAGATTTTGAAGGACTATCATGCCGCGCTAGGCCAGCTTTACGACGCGGGCGCGATTTTATGCGGCTACATCGACTCGCCCAGCCGCAGCCGGACGGTGCTGCGCCTGCTGTACCTGTCCAGCCTGCGCGACGAAGCCGAAATCATCGCCAAACAGAAATTGTTAGAAGTCGGCGGAGACCTTGAGGGGCTGCGCGATGTCCATCTGTTCAACGCGGTATTAGAACCGGGCGAACGGAGCGCCATCATGGTCGCCAACTCGCCGCGCAACTTTGATTACCGCCAGAAGAACGCCGGTTTTGAGGTCGCCTTTTTTTACCTGAAGGTCTACAACGGCTACCAAACCGCCCTCGCTCGTGTTGACCTACCGGTGTGGGTGGCACGCGACGCGGCGGCAGTCGATGCGCTCCACGCGCTGCTGCTCGACCAATGCCAGATGCAGGGTCGCACCCCATACCCCTACGCGCTGACCCGTGCCGACGAGCTGGCGGTCGTCACCAGCAAGGACAAGCGCAAGCTGGAAGAACTCATCCGCATTGAACTCCAGAAACAGGGCATCCAGCCGACCGAACTCCCAGCCAAAGCTGCCAGTAAGCGCGCTGCCCGCAGTGACAAGCGCGCTTACCAGTTGCCCAAACCCCCGACGGATTGGCGGGGGTAGAATCAAGCCTTAGCGCATGGCCGCCGCGAGGGTCGCGCAGGCCGGGCAGCTCCCGTCCGGTCGGACGATGGCGAAACCGCCCTGCGGGTCATCGTTGTAGACGCGGAAGTCCACGTTCCACACGATAATCATGCGGACGCGCCCGCCTTGCCGCGCCAAGCGCACGACATCACCCAGCCACTGGGCGTGCTGTTGCAGGGTGGTGTTGGCCGCCCATGCGAAGCCGCCCGGCAGCGGGCC
>JALONW010000262.1 GCA_025454725.1 Anaerolineae bacterium | reverse complement strand
CTACCGACCCGCACCTCGCAGGGCGACCTGATGTTCACGCACTTCCTCGGCCACGGCGACAGCCGCCAAATTATTCTGCTGCCGGGGTCGGTCGAGGAATGCTTCGAGTTTGGCTGGCGCGCCTTCGACTATGCAGAGCGCCTTCAGACGCCGATTTTTGTCCTCAGTGACCTCGACATCGGGATGAACAACTGGATGGCTGAGCCGTTCACCTATCCTGAAGAGCCAATGGATCGGGGCAAAGTCCTCGACGCCGACCAACTCACCGCCTTCATCGAGGGCAAGGGCAAATGGGGTCGTTACTGGGACGTAGACGGCGACGGCATCCCATACCGCACGCTGCCGGGGACGAATCACCCGCGTTCGGCGTGGTTTGCGCGTGGAACCGGTCACAACGAGATGGCAATCTACAGCGAGCGCGGCGATGACTGGATGAAGAACATGGAGCGCCTGCGCCATAAGTTTGAGACCGCCCGCAGCATCCTGCCCGCGCCAGAACTGAGCTGGGACCGCGAAGCCTCTCACAAGGTTGGCATCCTGACTTTCGGGAGCAACCATGATGCGGTTCGCGAAACTCGTGACTGGCTACGCGATAAGCACGGGGTCGAGACCGATTACATTCGCGTGAAGGCGCTCCCACTGCATGCCGACGTAAAGGCCTTCCTTGACGCCCACGACATCACCTTCGTGGTCGAAAACGACTTTGACGGCCAGATGAACCAGCTCATCAATGTCGATTACCCCGAAACTGCCATCAAACGTATGGCGCTGGCGCTGGGCGACAGCCTGCCGATGACCCCCGAATGGCTGTACGAGAAAATCACCCAGCGCTTGGGGCTGTAAAGACCGTAAATATTGACCATGCGAATGAAGGCTTAAAACAACCATGTCCACCCGCATTAAGACCAACAGCATCGGCCTCACCCGCGAGGACTACAAGGGCGGCAAGTCCACCCTCTGCCCCGGCTGCGGCCACGACTCGATTTCCAACCAGATTACCAGCATGGCGTTCGACCTCGGCATCGAACAGCACCGCGTCATCAAGATGTCGGGCATCGGATGCTCGTCCAAGACCCCGGCCTATTTCTTGGGACGCTCGCACGGTTTCAACACCGTCCACGGGCGGATGCCATCGGTTGTGACCGGTGCGACGCTCGCCAACACCAGTCTCGTCGCCATCGCGGTCAGCGGTGACGGCGACACCGGCAGCATCGGTTTCGGGCAGTACAAGCACCTCATCCGCCGCAACGTCCCGATGGTCTACATCATCGAAAACAACGGCGTGTACGGCCTGACCAAAGGCCAATTTAGCGCGACGGCAGACCAAGGCCAAGAGCTGAAGTACTACGGGCGCAACGACCTTCCGCCCATCGACCTCGCACTGGAAGCGATTATCGGTGGCTGCACGTTTGTGGCGCGCAGTTTCAGCGGTGACGCCAAACAGGTCGAAACACTGATGAAGGCGGCCATGAACCACCATGGGACAGCCATCATCGACATCGTTAGCCCGTGCGTGACGTTCAATAACGACGACGCCTCGACCAAATCCTACGGCTACGGCAAAGAACACGAAATTCCGCTGCACGAAATCCGCTACCTTGCGCCCGGCTATGTCGAAGACAAAGAAGAAATCCAAATCGACGAACAGCCGCAGGGTGAGGTCATCGAGGTGCAGATGCATGGCGGTGCGACCGTCCGACTGAAGAACCTCAGCCGTGAACATGACCCCCGCAACCGGATGCAGGCCATCGCCGCGTGCCAAGACGCCGAGCGCGATAACGTGCTGCTCACCGGCCTGATTTACTACGAAGAGCCGCGCATGACCCTCGGCGAGACGCTCCACCTGACCAGCACGCCGCTGGCCGAACTCCCGGCGGCCAAGCTCCGCCCGTCGAAGGAGAAACTGGCCGAGGTACTGGCAGGCTACCGCTAAAAAAACTCAGCTAGATATAAAAACGCCCCGGCAGATGTCGGGGCGTTTTTCGTTTTGGATTAGGGTTGTTCCAAACACCTCGACCACGCCGCATCCGTCAACACCACACCCTCGACACTGGTCTCACCGTCCAGCAGCAGGGTCGGAGGGCTACCGTCCAGCGCCAGCGTGTAGAGGTTCATACCGTCGTCGCCAGCTTCGGGGAAATACACCCCGCCGATGAGGATTTCTGAGCCGTCCGGCGACCAGCCCAACAGCGCGAACGCGACATCGCGACCAGCTTCGGTCTCAAATTCGTTGGTTTCTGGGTCGAGGTGCGGCAAGAGCAGCGAGGTACTGCCCTCCCCCGGCGTATAGAGCAAAATGTCATAGCCGCCCCCTAACCACATCTGATAGGCCAACACCGCCCCATCTGGCGACCAGTAGGCCGTCCGGTTATACGGGTCGCCGGGCGCGAGTTCGCGGGTCGTCACGCCCTCGGCCTCCGGCGTCTGATCGAACGGGTCATAGATGTAAAGCGTGTCTGGCGTGGGGTTGGAACCGCCGTAAAAGGCCAGCGCTTCGCTGCTATACGACGGCACTAAGTCATCAAAGCCGAACCCGCCCAGCCCAAACTCGAAATGTTCAAACTGCGCGCCGTCCGACAGCCGCAGGACGAACATCGGCAAAACCGACTCGGAATATTGGCCGGTCTCTGCATCGACATACAGCGTGTCCGCATCCAGCCAAGCGGCGTATTGGCGGTACGCGCCTGCCCCCTCAAAAGAGTAGACCGACGTACCGTCCGGCGTGACGACATGCACGCCGGTTTCATCGACATAGGCGAGGTGCGCGCCGTCTGGCGACCAGCGCGGGCGCTCCGCCCGGTCTACACCCAGCGCGACGACCTCACCCGTCGTCACCGAAGCGGTAAAGACCCGCCCAATAGAATCACCTACCGAACCCGCCCATGCGATATGCGCCCCATCAGGAGACCACGCCAGCCCCTCCCAAACGTAATAGCCGCGTGTAAGGGTCTCGAACGTGCCAGCGGCGGGGTCATATATCAAAATGACACCCTCTTCTTGCGCGTTGTCATAACCACTGATGGCTAACTGGCCGGTACAAACGTCGGTCTGGGCAGCTGCGGGCAAAACCGACACCGTGAGCGCATAAAACAAAAGCGCCCATAGCGTGAAAAAGCGGTGGGCGCTCAGGGTCTGCATAGACATCACAGCCATCATTGACTGGTGGGGCGATGAGATATGGGGCGCGGGGTCTGTCCGCTGCGCGAGGCCAATAGGTTGCCCAGCCAGCTCAAAACGATAAGCACGATGCCCAGCGTAGCCGCGCCGCCCGCAAACGCCCCAACCGTTGCCGGGATGCGCGGGATGACGACCACGTTCTTGGCCTTGCTGGGAATAGGACGGCGCACCGGGCGGGGCTTTCCGGTCAGCAGCTCGGTTTTGAGGTCGCGCATAAACGCCTCGGACGGCTCAACCGGCGCATAGGCACGGGTCATCTGGCGCAGCATAGGGATGTAGGCCTGCGCTTCGGGCGGGGTGTTGTGTGCGGCGCGGCGCAGGTCGGCCTCGCCTTGCCCGTGCAGGAGGGCGTCGGTGATAGAGGTTAGGGCGTCAGGAAGGGGCGGCTGGACTCTCATTAGCTATGGTGTACCTCAGATAAATACGTAACGGTCTGGTTGGATAAGTCGGCGTTCCGGTTGAATACAATCCATCTAGCGTTGCTTGCGACGTGCATCGTCCTCGTCGTCCGTGGCGCGCCCTTGCAGCTCATCCCGCAGCGCGGTCAGCGTGCGGTGGTAGAGTGATTTAATCGCCCCTTCGGTCTTGTCCATGATGTGGCCGATTTCGGCGTTTGACAGGCCATCGACGAACTTGAGCAGCAGGAGCTGTTGGCGGTCTTCAGGTAGGCGACGGACGGCTGCCCGCAGCGTCTCCAATTCTTCCTCGTCCTCGACCAGATGGTCGGGCGAGTCGCCTATCAGTTCACCGGTGATGTAGTCTTCCAACGGGATGACCTTGCGCCGCCCTTGGTCCCGATGCCAGTTGGCCGTCAGGTTATGAGCGATGCGGTACAGCCACGCTTGGAACGGCAAGCCCCGGTCGGTGTATTGGCCGATGTGTGCCATCGCCCGGGTGAACACCCGCGCCGTCAGGTCTTCCGCGTCGTAGGGGCTGCCCGTGCGGAAGTAGATATAGTTGTAAATGCGCTTGACGTAGCGCTCATACAACTCACCGAACGCGGCCTTATCGGTGCGCGCCATCTCAACCAGCTCCGCATCCGAGAGCGTGCTGAGGTCAACAGGTTGGGTACGACGGTTGAATAATCTCATGATGACAATGATAACCCGCTTACCCACCTCACGTTGCGGAAGGTTTGGATTAACAAATGGGGAATCCCGGCAGCCAAAGCGTCGGTCAAACGTTTTGCCAACCTAGCGCTAAGGGTGGTATCCTACAAGGTAGAAACTTTGCCCAACCAAACGACACGAGACCATGCGGAAACCAACCCTGACCCGACTCATTGTTCTGGCTGTCCTGCCGCTGGCGCTGGCTGGGTGCTTCCGTCAAGCCGAGGAGCCGTTCGAGACCCTGCCCCCGCCCCAAACCAACCCGACCAGCGCGCCGGGCAGCGATTTCCCAATCGAGACCGCTACCCAAGACAGCGCATCGCTGGTCGTCACTCTGCCGTCTTCTGAGGAAGCCAGCCCCACCCCCGGCATCATTTTCACAGTTGCCGTCACCACTGACCCGCAGCTTTTCGCGCCGCTGGGCGGGACAAATACCCCAGAACCCAGCCTGACGCCTGACCCCAGCACCGACCTGATGGGCGGCGGCGGTGGGATGCTCGATGACCTGATTATCGTCACCAACACACCGACCACCGGTCCCAGCCCCACCAGCGACCTCCTCGCCACGCCGACCGACGCCTTCTTTGATGAAGAGGGTAATACGGCGGAGGTCAACCCCGACTGTATTTATGTCGTGCGTTCCGGTGAGACCCTGCTGGGCATCGCCAATCGCAACGGTGTTGCGCTGTCAGAGCTGCGAGCAGCCAACAACATCGCGGGTGACGTTATCTATGTGGGCGATGAGTTAATCATCCCCGGCTGTGATGAACCCGACGTGACCGGCACACCGACTGCTACCCCGACCGGCATCCCAACGGGCTTTACGAGCTACACCGTCCAAGCCGGTGATACGCTGTTCAGCATCGCCCAGCGCAACGGCACGACGGTTCAGGCCATCGTAGACGCCAACGAACTGGAGAACCCCAACGCCCTCCGCATCGGCCAGACCCTGCTCATCCCGCAGGACTAACCCACCACTTCACGACAAGGACACCCACACGAAACCATGAACGACCCCAAAAACATCCAAAACATCGCCGAGACCGAGAATTACGTGGTCTGGACGGACACTGACGACGACGGCGAGACCGTCTATCACTTAGAGCTGAACAGCGTCACGCTGCACTTCTTCCGCGAGGATTGGGATGAGCTACTCGGCCTGATGGATGAGGTCATCGCCAAGTCTGGCAAGCCGGGCAAACCCAAGCCGCCCAAGAACCGCTAAAACGACAGACCACGATGGCAAGCCCACGCATCACCCGAATTTTGACCGAGGCGATGCTCAAACACCTGCCGCCCAGCGCCGCCAGCCTCAAGCTGTTGGATGTGGGCGGCGCGGTGCGTGACATCTTCCTCAAACACCGCCCCGACGCCCGCGCTGTATGACGCCGCCCTTGCCGCCCTGCGCCCCGGCGGTCGCCTGATTATCATGTCCAGTCGGGGTGAGCCAGACGGCGCGCACGTTGTAACCTTAGAAGGCCACGGCTTTACCCGGATTTTGGTTGAGACTGGCGCAGAGTGTCCACTGCCGGTCGGCGTGCTGATGCGCGGTGAGCGCCCACACGAGACCGACGACACACTCACCCGCGTGCAAATAGGCGCGGGGTCTGACATTGACGGTCAATCGCTGCCTGACTATAAGGGGCGCTTCGTCCATCTGCTCATCCGCCAGACACCAGACAAACCGGCGTGGAAGCTGCGCGCCGATGAGCCAATTACGTGGGAAGCGGTCACACTGGATGGCGCGCTGTTGGCTTTCAGCAGCCTGCCCAAAGCCGTCGCATTCATGCAGCCGGTTGTCCTGACTGGCGCGATTTTGGGCATGAGCAAGGTTGCCAAGTTCAGTAAGCAGACCGCGCAGGTATGGCCGCTGCCCGTTCTGCTCAACCCCACGCCGGAAATGCTCGATACAGGGACATTGGGCGTCGCGCCCATCGACCCCGACAGCGCCGAAACGCCCGATGAGTAGGGTAACACTATCAACCAAACGTAAAAAACAAATAGACCACCAGTGTTCTGGTGGTCTATTTAATTGTCGAAAATCTTATCCAAAAAAAATAAACGACGATTGATGTTTATGTTACACAGCGATGTAAACGTATGGTAACTCACCTGTCAAAAACATCAACCCACAACCCTTTACACATAGAATAAACGAGATCGATGTTTTCTCGCGCCATGCTTTAATCCTGTTAGCATACCAAAACACCCATTTCCTCGTTTTCCCTTTCACCAAACTCAGGAGTATTCCCGTGCGTAAAAGACCATTTCTCTTTGCACTGATGTTATTCATCCTCATCGTGTTGCCATTGTCTATCAATGCTCAACCCGGCGGTCCAAACACACCCGGTGGTGGCGCGGGTAGTCCAAACACACCCGGCGGCACTGGTGGCCCAAATAACACCAGTCGTCCAAGCACCAGCAACGGCGGCAGGGCTGGTGGTCCGGGCATGAATGGCGCCGCTTATTCACCGAGTATAGGCGGTGGCAACAGCCCCGATGGATTAGGTGGTCGTGGAGCAGGCGAAGGTACAGGTCCCGGTGGACGCGGCGGGGAATGGTTAGGGCTTGGAGGTTTGTTTGGCGGAGGCGGCGGGTTCACCATCCCCACTGACCTTACAGAACGTTTTGCGGATCGCGGAGGTGTCGAGAACATCGATTTAAGTGAGTATTTCGGGTTTGATACATCCCAATTCGAGGATCTAGAGTTCACCTCGGTATTTGACGGGGAAGATGCTCAGCAAGCTTACGATCAAGTATGGGATGACTATTATTCGGCACTGGAAACCACCTCTGATACCTACTATGAGACGGTCACAGCCTCAACCGATTACGCACTTGAGACCTATGAGGAAGCT
>JALONW010000016.1 GCA_025454725.1 Anaerolineae bacterium | reverse complement strand
GGTGAAGGCTCGGCGGTCGCGCTGCCGGTCGTCCGCAACACGATTGAGGCCTATTACCGGCTCAAGAACCAACGCCTCGGCATCCAGCCCGCAGGGAGCTAACCCAGACATGTCCGCCGCCTTCACATTTTCGCCCCAACGCTTGCTGTGGTACCTTGCGCCCGCTGCGCTGGCCGGTCTCATCGCCGGGCTGTCCTTCTTGTTGATTGGCCAGACGCCGCTGCTGCGGGCGGGCGGCCTCGCGGCGGCGGTGGTTGGGATTACGCTGTCACTGCGGCGGATGGGCGGGCTGATGAGCATCGCGGGCGGTCTCGCGCTGGCCTACAGCCCAGCCTTCTGGGCGCAGACCGGCGGCGGGTCGGGCAGCACCCCTGCGACCATTGTGCTGGCGCTGGGCGCAGCGGTGCTGTTGGGCGTTGTGCTTCTGGTGGCGCTCGCCCAGCGCCCGTATGTCGCGGTTGGGGTTGCGCTGGTGCTGTTCGTCGGCGTGTTCCTCAGCGGGGTGGGTGAGCCGCGAAGCCTGCGCCTGACAGTGCTGGCGTCGGCATGGCTGCTGTATCTGCTCACGCAGGCCATTATGGAGACTAATCCGCGCCCTGATGAGCGCCCAGCGGCGCGCCTGCGGGCGTCGTACCGGGCCGGCATTCTGCTCATCCTTGCAGCGGCGACGCTGAATGACCCGCTGTTTGTGCTGTGGGTCCCGGCGGTGGTGTTGGGCTTGGCAGGCGCGAACACGCGCATCCCGTGGTGGTATTGGGTGGCAGTGCTGGTGATTGGTGTTTTTGGCCTGCGTGGGGTAGTGGTCAGCTATACCGACCCTGTGGCGTGGGGGATGACCATCGACGCGGCGGGGGCCGTGCGCGGCGGCCTACCATACCTCGTGGCCGAGGGTTGGCGCAACGGCGCACGTTGGGTCGATACGTTCGCGCTGCTGGCTGCACAGTTCACGGGGTTTGGGGTGGCGTTGGGGCTGGTCGGCCTAGCGCGCATGTCGCGCTGGTATCCCACGCTCGGTCCCGTCATGATGGTGGCATATGCGTGTTTCTTCGCGTTCGGGCTGGCCTATTTCGGGCGTGACCGTTCGACGCTGCTGCTGCCGTTGCTGATGATACAGGTTTTCTTCATGACCTACGCCGTCCACGCGGTCGGCCAGTGGGTGGCGAAGGCGCTGCGTGCGCCAGAGACCGTCACCGTGCGCTGGGTCGCGCCCATCGGCTACGCGCTTATTCCCCTGACCCTGCTGACCCAGATAGTAGCCGCCCGCTGACCGCGTGGTACAATAGTCTGGCTTCTTTCAGCATGTAGGGAGTCTCGTAATCTTCCCTATAGGCTTGATGTCTTATGCCTCTGTCTATATGTCTGGCGAATTTATGACCAAAAACAGCCGTGCCAGCTTTGTGGTGGCCGTGTGTATCTTGATGGTGGGTGCGTTCTTCCGGCTGGTTGGCCTTGAGTCCATTCCCCCCGGCCTGCATGAACAAGAGATTATTGACCTTCGGCTGGCCGAGAACGTCCGTCAGGGGACGGTGCAGGTGTTCTTCGACATCGGGGGAGAGGGGCGCGAAATCCTCTATCCCGCCCTGCTGTCGGCTTATACCGGCATCATGGGCAGCGGCCTCGCCCTCTACCACATTCTGTCGTTTTGGATGGGGATGGTCGTGCTTGCCCTGACCTTTGCGACCACCCGCCGCCTGTATGGGGACTTGGCTGGTTTGGGTGCGATGGGGGTGATGGCCTTTAGCTGGCTACCTGTCCTCCTCAGCCGCACCGCCGGGCGCGAGACGCTCCTGCCACTGCTGGTGATGTTGGTGCTGCTGGCGCTGATTTTGGCGCTGCCTGCCTACCTGCGCTTGCGCGGTGGCAGTTTTCGCACGACATGGTTTGCCGTTTTGGGCGCGGTGGTGGCCGCTGGCGTTTACCTTCACCCTGTAGGGGTGTTGGTGGCGGCGGCGGTGCTGGTGGTGGTGGTCGGCTACAACCTGCGCGGCGTCCCGCGCCCCTCAGACAGCACCCGCCGCGCCATTGGCTTCACGCTGCTGGTGATGCTCATCCTTGTGCTGCCCTACATCATCACCACCATCAACTCGCCGGAGCTGAGTGGCATTAACCGCGTGGCCGAGGGCTTTACAGTCGAACCGACCCCGCTGCCGGAACGGTTCTTACAGGCGCTGGTTGGCCTCGGTTTCTGGGGCGACGAAAACCCGGTCTATAACCTGCCCGGTCGCCCATTATTTGACCCCCTTACGGCACTGGTGGCGCTCATTGGGGTTGGGTTGGCACTGACGGGCGGCGCAAAGCTGCGCTACAGCGCCCTCGCTACACTGGTCGTGTTTATCCTACCGCTGGGTTTCCTCGCGCCCAACAGTCCGTCTTGGCTGGCGTTCTCTGCGCCTGTAGCGGTCTTGGCGGTGTGCTATGGGCTGGGACTGTCGTTTATCGCCCAGCGCTTGCCCCAGCGCCGTATGGCTTACGCGCTGGCCGCTGTGGTGATGTTGTTTAACATTGTGTGGCTGGCAGCCGACCTGTTCGGGCTGTGGAGCGGCGCGACCTCGACCCGGCAGGCGTACAGCGCCCGCATCGCCGAGCTTGCCCGCCGTGTTGACCAATCTTCCCCCGAACTGCCGACCTTCGTCTGCACAGGGGACATCCGCAACCCGACCGCCGAGTCGGCCATCAACGCGGCGCGCCTGTTGGGGCTGATGCTCCACCGCCCAGAGAATGTGCGGACGTATGTCAATTGCCCCAGCGGCTTGGTCTTTCCGTTGGGTGGGGAAATCGCGCAGTTTATCCTCCCTGAACCCAACGCCCTGCGGACGACCAGCCCGAACGTGCTGGAATGGCTGGAGATGGGCGAATCGACCGGGCGGCGCGACACTTTCCGCATCGAGGTAGTCGAGGCGCTGGCCGACCGTATTGGCCTGCTGACCACCACCGCGCCCGTCCGCTTGTCGCCAGAGGCGCTCCCTCCTACCGAGACCTTGTTCCCGCCCATCCGCCTTGAAGAAAACCTGACCTTCCTCGGCTATGAGGTGCAGCAGACCGAAGCGAGGGGTGGGGAGGTCGTTGCGGTCGTCACCTATTGGCGGGTGGACGGGGCGCTCCCGTCTGACCTGACGCTGTTCGCGCATCTCTACGCCGACCTCGGCGCGGAGCCGCTGGCGAACCAAGACGCCATCAGCGCCATCCCGTCGCAGTTGGTCGAGCGCGATATTTTGCTGCAAGTCCACCTGATGCAGCTCCCCGAAAACCTGCCTGAGCGCACCTATACCGTCGCGGTCGGCGCGTACCGCCAGCAAAGCGGTGAGCGTCTGCGCGTGCTGCAAGGCGATGACCTCGTGCCGAGCGGGTCGCGTCTGATTTTGTATCCGATTGAGGTGGTGGCGAACCCCTGATGTTTGAACTGGTCTTCCTCGGCACATCGGCGTCCGCGCCGTCGGTTCATCGCGGCCTGCCGTCGCTGGCGGTCTTTGCGGGTGAACACCGTTATCTGGTCGATTGCGGCGAAGGCACACAGCGCCAGATTCTCCGCAGCGGCATCGGTTTCAAGAAGCTTAATCGCGTGCTGCTGACCCACGCCCATCTTGACCACATCCTCGGCCTCGGTGGGCTGGTCTCCAGCTTCACCCACTTTGAGGCGGTCGAATTCGTCGAAATCTACGGCGGCAAACCGGCGCTGGACCGAGTCAATGCACTGCTGTTCTCGGTTGTGCTGTACAACCAGACCCCGCCGATGCCCATCCACATGATTGACCTAAAAGCGGGGCGGGTGGTGCGCGCCAAGCAGTATGAGGTGTCGGCGTTTGAGGTCTATCACCGGGGACGCGGCAATTTCGGCTTCACGTTCCAAGAGGACTCGCACCGCCCGTTTTTGGTTGAACGCGCCGAGGCGTTGGGCGTCCCTGCCGGGCCAGAGCGCGGGATGCTGGTGCGAGGTCAGCCGGTCACACTGGCCGATGGGCGGGTGATTCAGCCTTCAGAAGTGGTCGCGCCTGAAGAACCGGGCGCAAAACTGGTCGTGATTGCCGACACTGGGCGTACCGATAACCTCATCGAACACGCCCGCGACGCCGATGTGCTGGTGGTTGAGGCCACGTTTTTGGATGAACACGCCGACGAGGCGCGCTCGTTCGGCCACCTGACCGCTTCTCAGGCCGCGCAGCTCGCCGTCGATGCCAACGTCAAGACGCTGATTTTGTGGCACATCAGCCGTCGCTACCGTGAGCGTGATGTGGTCGAGCAGGCCCGCGCCATTTTCCCCAACACGTTCGTCGCCCGCGATTATGACCATTTCATCGTCAAGCGCGGGGTGGGGGCGGTGCGCGCCGTTATCCCCAAGCCCGATTCGCCGGATGCGACCGAGATTTCTGATGAATCCGGTGAGGCGCAGCCGTGATGCGCGACCTTGCCGTGATTATTGTGACATGGAACGCCGTTGAGTTCATCCGGGATGCGCTGGACACGCTGTACGCCGACCTCGCCGGGTCTGGCCTCAACGCTGAGGTCTATGTGGTCGATTCGGCCTCGTCAGACGGTACGGCTGAGGTGGTGGCAGTGGAATACCCACAGGTCAAGCTGACCGCCAGCCGGGAAAACCTCGGGTTTGGCCGGTCGAATAACCTCGGCCTGCGCGAGGCCGGTTTCTTTGGGGATGACTCAGCCGCCGCGCCGCGTGCCGCTTATCTGCTCAACCCCGATACGCTCACCCAGCCCGGTGCGACACGCACGCTGTTCGATGCGCTGTTCAGCGCGCCGGATATTGGGCTGGTCGGGGCGCGCCTGTCATATGAAGATGGGTCGTTCCAGCATGGCGCGTTCGGCTTCCCCGGCCTGCGCCAGTTGTGGGCGGAATTTTTCCCGACGCCGGGGCGCTTGCTGGAAGGAGCGTTCAATGGGCGTTACCCTCGCCACCTATACGACGCGGGTCAGCCGTTCCCGATTGACTTTCCGCTGGGCGCGACCATGATGCTGCGGCGCGAAGCCGTGCAGCAGACCGGCGGCTTTGACCCTAAATATTTTATGTACTGCGAGGAAGTCGATTGGGCGTGGCGCATCAAACAGGCGGGCTGGCGGGTATTGTGCGCGCCGTCTGCTCATGTCGTCCACCTCAGCGGCAAGAGTACCTCGCAGGTTAAGCCGCGTTCAGTGGTCAACTTGTGGACGAGTCGGCTTACGCTGTACGATACGCTGTATCCGGGTTGGAAGGCGTTCCTAGCGCGCCGGATGATTGCTTATGGCATGGCGCGTAAGGCCGCAGCGGAGGCCGACCCCGCCGTCCGTGAGGCCTACCAGACGGTCCGCGCCCTGAGTTTACAGCCGACGCCCGCCCCTTAACCTGCCTTGCCGTAAGGCCACCCCTATGATGAACCTGTCCCCGTTTTCCGTCAGCAATCATCTCACCGCCGTTGTCCTGACACGGGGCGAGTCGCCGTACCTGCGCGAGTGTCTCGCGTCGCTGTTGTTCTGCGATGCGCGAATTTTGTTCGCCAGCGGCACCACCCCCCAGACCGCTCAAATTGCTGAGGAGGGTGGGGCGTCACTACTCACTCGTCCGTTTGACAATTACGCTAGCCAACGTAACGCGGCGCTGGAAGCCGTCCGCGATGAGACCGGGTGGGTGCTGTTTGTCGATGATGACGAGATTGTACCGCCGGAACTGGCGTCGGCAGTGCGCGAGGCGGTCGGCTGGGGTGACTCGTATGCGGGTTGGCGGATTGCGCGCCACAATTATATCTTTGGTCGGCTGACGCTGGGCGCTGGCTGGTTCCCTGACTATCAAACCCGCCTGTTACGGGTCGGGGCGGCCAAATATGACCCTGTGCGGCGTGTGCATGAGGTTGTCCAGCTTGATGGCGCATTGGGGACGATTGACACGCCCCTCATCCACCACAATTATGCGTCGCTGGAGCAGTTCATCCAGAAGCAGCGCGCCTACACTGCCTATGAAGCGGGAATCCTGCACAGCGAGGGGGTACGCCCCAAGCCGCAAAATTACATCCTCCAGCCGCTGCGCCAGTTTTATTGGCGGTTCGTCACGCTTAAGGGCTATCGGGACGGTTTCCACGGTCTGCGCCTCAGCGCGCTCATGGCATGGTATGAGTTCCGCAAGTATGTTCTGCTGCGCGGGTTGTGGCAGGCGAAATAATATACATCCCCATAATCCGATAGTTTGGCCGCGCCGCCGGGCGTAAAATGGTTGTATTGCTTCTGAACAGGAGATACCGCCGATGCAGCTCGATACCGACGCCTGTTGGGAGGCCGTCCTCACCCGTGACCGCAGCGCCGACGGCCTGTTTTTCACCGCCGTCCGTACCACGGGAATTTACTGCCGTCCCGGCTGCCCCAGCCGCACGCCGCGCCGCGAAAACGTGGCGTTTTATCCGACGCCTGCCGCCGCCGAGGCCGCTGGTTTTCGTGCCTGTAAGCGCTGCCGCCCGACCGAGGCTGAACTGCGCGACCCCGCCGCGCAGCTTGCCCAATCGGTCGCGGAACACATCCAGCAGCACATTGACGACCCCGCCGCGCATACCCTCGACTCGCTGAGCGCGCAGTTTGGTTATGACCCGCAGCACATCCAGCGCACCTTTAAGGCAGTGCTTGGGCTGACGCCGCGTCAATACGCCGAAGCCGTTCGCCTTGACACGTTCAAAGCCAATCTACGCGCTGGGGAACCCGTCCTAGAGGCCGCTTTCGGCGCGGGCTATGGTTCCAGCGCCCACCTATATGAGCAGACCAATGACCGGCTGGGCATGACGCCCAGCGCCTACCGCAAGGGCGGGAAAGGGGTTCACATGAGCTACGCAACCGTTGAGTCACCGTTTGGGACGCTGCTGCTGGCGGCCACCGAGCGCGGGGTGTCCGCAGTGCGCCTCTACGACGACGCTGAATCGGCGGTGGCTGACCTGCGCGCCGAGTTCCCGCTGGCCGAAGTCACGCCCGGCGATGCCCAGCTCACGGCGTGGGGCGAGGCCATCCTCGCGCACGTCACCGAGGGCGAACCGCTGGACATCCCGTTGGACATTCAGGCGACGGCCTTTCAGTGGCGTGTGTGGCGGGCGCTTCAGGACATTCCACGCGGCCAGACGCGCACCTACCAACAGGTCGCCGATTCGCTGGACATGCCGACCGGGGCGCGGGCGGTAGCGTCGGCATGTGCGGCCAACCGCGCGGCGCTGATTATCCCATGTCACCGGGTGGTCGGCGCAAACGGCAGCTTGACCGGGTATCGCTGGGGTGTCGGGCGTAAAAAGGCGCTGCTTCAGGCCGAGCGCGACGAGCGCGGGCTGTTGTAGGTTCGGCTGTTCCCCAACCTGTACAACGTTTTCCCAACGGGCAACCCACCAGCTATGGCGGGTTTGCCCGTTTTGGCGTGTATAATACCCTGTACTTTCCGAACGTGGGGGACGACCGTGGGTAAAAATACACGTATCCTAGCGCTGGGCGCGCTGGTGAGCGGCGTGGTGATTGTGCTGATTGCCGGTCAGATTGACTTTGCCCTGACGGGTGAGGCGCTGCGGACAGCCAACTACGTTTGGCTCATCCCAGCGGCGCTGGCAGCAGTGGCTGGCCTGTATACCCGCGCTATCCGCTGGCGGGCGCTGTTGGGCGGCGGCTTGGGCTTGACCCGCGCCTTCCACATCTTGAACGTGGCCTACCTCGCCAATGGCATCCTGCCGTTTCGGGCGGGGGAGGTGCTGCGGGCGTTCCTTGCCAGCCGAGGGGATGACGGTGTGCCGGTTTTCAAGACGGCTAGCACCATCGTCGTCGAGCGCCTGCTCGACCTGTTGACCGTCGCGGTGTTTATCGCGCTGGCACTGGCAACGGCACAGCCCGGCCTCATCCCCGATGAGTTCCGCACGGGCGGCCTGTTGTTCGGCGCGCTGGCGTTGGGCGGTTTCCTCGTCTTGATTGCGCTGGCGGCAAGGCGTACACTGGCGTCCCGGCTATTTCATGCTGTGGCAGGGCGCATCCCTGGCCTGCGAAGCCCGACCGTTTTCCCGCGTTTAGGCGCGTGGTTCGAGCATATTCTCGACGGCCTGCAACCGCTGACCCACCTGCCGTCGCTGCTGAATGTCTTCTTTTGGAACGCGGTCAGTTGGGCACTGTCTTGGGTCACCTGTGCGTTCATCATGTTAGCGTTCTATCCCCAAATCGACGCTGCGGCCGTCTTTTTATTGATTGCATCGGCGTCGTTTGCAGTAGCAGTCCCAGCTGTGCCGGGCAACGTCGGGACGTATGAAGGGTCTATTTTGGTTGCGATGTATGCCCTCGGCTATGGAACGACCCCGGAAGCTGAAGCGACTGCCTTAGCCTTCGCGCTGATGGTGCATGTCCTAAACCTCGGTGTAAACGCCGTCCTCGGCGTGATTGGTCTGATGGCGGAGGGGGTGTCCCTCGGCCAGTTTGCGCGGGGCGGGGGCGAGTAACCAGTCGTCCAGCGCGCCACCTATGGAAAAGTTGAGTATCCCATGTCCGAACGTAAGCTCAAAATCCTCATCTGCCTGCTGTATTACCTCCCGCACCGTACCGGGATGCAGCTTTACATCGAGCGCATCGCCGAGGAACTCGTCCGGCGCGGTCATACCGTCACAGTGCTGTGCGCCCGCCACCTGCCTGATTTGCCCAGTGATGAGATGGTCAACGGCGTTCGGATTGTCCGCCTGAATGTCCCGCCGCTGGCCATCAGCCGTGGGATGATTATGCCCGCTTACCCGTGGGCCGCCTATAAGCTGATGCGCGAGCATGATGTGGTCAACCTGCATACGCCGATGGCCGAGACCGCCTTGTTGAGCGTCCTCGGCTCGCTGACCGGGACGCCCGTTATCCCGACCCACCACGGCGACCTAATTCTGCCCAAGGGCCTGACAAACCGCGTGATTCAGGGTGTGATGTTCGCGCTGTACCGCTTTATGGCGTGGCGTGCGCCCAAGGTGGTGGCCTACACGCAGGACTACGCCGAAAACTCGTATTACCTCAAGCCGTTCCTGAACAAGGTGCAAGTCATTCATCCGCCCATCACCATGCCGGAACCGGATGCGGTGCGTGCTGCCCAACTCCGTGCCGAATGGCAGGACGGCGACGGCCCGCTGATTGGGTTTGCGGGTCGGTTTGTGCAGGAAAAGCGCCCCGATTTGCTCATCCAATCGCTGGACGTGGTGCTGAAGAAGTACCCCAACGCTCGCATCGTATTCGCCGGGCAGTACGACATCCCCTATGAAAAGACGTGGGAGCTGTACAAGCCCATCGTGGACAAATACCGCGACCACCTCATCTTCTTGGGGCTGAAGAACGATATGCAGTTCATGGCTGATTTCTTCCGGGCGATTGATGTCTTGGCGCTGACCAGCGACAGCGAATGTTTCGCGCTGGTGCAGGTCGAGTCGATGCTGTCTGGGACGCCGGTGGTGATGACCGATACGCCCGGCGGGCGCGTGCCGGTTCAGGCTACTGGGATGGGGCGCATTGTCCCACGCGGCGACTCAGCCGCCATCGGACGCGCCATCGTCGAGGTGCTGGACGACCCCACCGCGTGCCACAAGTCCCGCGCCGAGGTTGAAGCGGTCTTCAACTTCCAGCGCACAGTTGACCAGTATGAGGCGCTGTTTCGGGAGGTTTCCCATGCCCATCCCTAAATCAACCATTCAACACATGACGCGCAACGAGGCCGATATGGCCTTCAAGAAGCGCGTCGAGACCATCTTCGAGTGGGTTGACCCCCGCGACGACATGACCATCCTCGATATGCCGTGCGGGCGCGGCTTCTACCTCAACATGCTGCGCTACACCACCCAAGCCACGCTTATTGGCGCAGACCTCGATGAGGAGGTCATCCACAAGGCCCGCGCCAACGTCGGTCACCTGCCCGATGTGGCGCTGCTGCGCGCCAATATCTATACGCTGCCGTTCCCAGACAATACTTTCGACGCGGTGATTTTGAGCGAGGTATTGGAACACATTGACGATGATGTGGCCGGTCTGCGCGAGGCGCTGCGTGTGCTGAAACCGGGCGGCGTAGCCGTCTTGACCGTCCCAAACGCCAATTACCCGTTTTGGTGGGACCCGATTAACAAGACGCTGGAGACAGTGTTTAAGACCCATATTCAGCACGGCGTGTTTGCTGGTATCTGGGCGAACCATGTTCGGCTGTATACGCCGGAGCAACTTCGGTCGGCGGCGCTGGGGGCGGGTTTCGAGGTTGAGGCCGAGCGCGCCTTTACTCACCATTCATTCCCGTTCATCCATAACTTGGTGTATGGCATCGGTAAGCCGCTGTTAGAGCGCGGTGCATTGCCCAAAGGCATGGCGCAGACTGCCGACCGTACTCAGTTCGACCAGCCCGATGCGTCGTGGTATAACCCCATCAAGTTGGGCTTGGCCGCCTTTAACTGGTTTGACCGTAAAAATGTGTTGGATGAGCCACCCGGTCGCTCGACCGTCAATTTGGCGTTGAAAGCAAGGAAACCGCGATGAGTCAGACCCCCACCACCCCGCCTAAGCGCCGCTTTGAAGACCTGTCGCTGGCCGAAATGGTCGGTCAACTGATGCGCGCACCGCGTGCGACGTTGAGCGCGCTGAGGTCGGTGACAGCGCGGCGCGCCGCCCCATCCGTACAGCTCTATACTCCCGTATCAGAACAACTGATTACCCCGTCTGTGGGTGAGGTCGATAGGGTGGTCATCGCACGGGCGGTGCTGTGGGTGGCGGCGGTCTTGGCGGGGTTGGTGGGCTGTCTGTCAGTCGCTGCGCCGGTACAACTCCCGTATGACCGGCAGGGGCTGCTAAATTTTGCACCGCTGGTGAATGGGGCGGTGTGGTGGCTGGCGGCAGCGGTTTTGGCAGGCGTGGCTGAGGCAGTGTCATGGTTCAACGGGGTCTCGAAACCCAACGTGGTGAAGCATGACCCCTCGCACGCGATGGCGTTCCGCTGGCTGCCGTTTGCGCTGTCTATCCCGCTGATGGTATTGGCGTTTCTGGGGCAGGAGCGCAACCAGTTCACATGGATAGGGGTGTTCGGCTGGGTGCTGTCCGTGATGATGTTGGTGGCCGCCTTCTGGCCGCGCAACCTTGACCCCGTGACGGTTATCCGGGTGTGGGCAGATAAAATCATCAACGCGCCGCGCCGCCAGCCGTGGGTGGTGGTTGGCCTCGTCGCGGTGATGTTGGTGGCTGGGTATATGCGGCTGGCCGGGTTTGATGCTGTCCCCGCCGAGATGACCAGCGACCACATCGAGAAGCTGATTGATTCCCAGCGAGTGCTGGAAGGCTCACGGGACATTTTCTTCGCCAGCAACGGCGGGCGTGAGCCGTTTCAGATGTATTTCCTCGCTTTTTTGGGGTCGCTGACTGGCGGCCTGACCTTTGATACGCTCAAAATCGCGGCGGCTATCGAGAGTTTGCTGGGGATTGTGGTGTTTTACGGGTTGGGGCGCGCCGTGGTCGGTGATAATTCGCGCCGGGCGCACGTTTTTGGCCTGATTTTCGCGCTGGTGGCCGCCGTCGGCTACTGGCACATCATCGTCACCCGCGTCTCGCTGCGGATTATGCTTACGCCGCTGGTGACTGGGCTGGTGCTGTGGGCATTGGTGCGCCTGCTGCGCTGGAACCGCCGCAGCGATGCGCTGTGGGCGGGTGTGTTGATGGGGTTGGGAATCTACGGCTACCAAGCCCTGCGCCTGCTGCCCATTCTCGCCTTCGTCGCAGTGTTGATGGGCATCATCTTTGTGGCGCAGACGTGGCGGCAGCGTGCCGCCTACCTCGTCAACCTCGGCGTGATGGCGGTTGTCTCGTTTGCTCTGTTTGTGCCGCTGCTGCGCTATTCGACCGATTACCCAGATGATTTCTGGCGGCGGGCGGCGGGTCGCTTGTTGGGCGATTCGGTCATCTGTGAATATGATGCAGCAGGGGGATGTTCTCCGCGCAGCGCAACCATTGGTGAACGGGTCGAGGCGCTGGTGGGCAACCTGCCCGCGCTGGGGAGCAATTTTATTCGGGCGCTGGGCATGTTCACTTACAGGGGCGATGTAGCATGGCTGCACAACGCGCCCAACTATCCAGCCTTCGACCCCATCAGCGGGGCGCTGCTGGTGAGTGGGTTGGGCGGGATGGTCGTGTGGAGCCTCCGGCGGCGCGATGCCGTACCGTTCTTCATGCTGCTGGCGCTGCTGGTGATGCTCATCCCGTCAGCGTCGGCGATTGCTAACCCGGTCGAGAATCCCAGCTTTACCCGTGCCAGCGGTGCGATGCCCTCGGCCTATTTCTTGGCAGCGGCGGGGCTGGTCGGCCTGAGCGTCGCGGTCGGCGCAGTATTCCCGGCAAGGGTTCGCACAGCACTGGGTGTCGGGTTGGTGGCGGGGGCGCTGCTTCTTTCGGGCGCACAGGCACACCGCATCTTGTTCGGCCCCTACACTGACTACTATCAGGTGTCGTGGAGTCCTGAACGCGACGCCGGGGTGTTTGTGCGCGGGTTCGTCGAAAGCGGCGGCGCGTGGGGCAACGTCTACCTGCTGTCGTATGCCCACTTCTATGACTATCGCGGCGTGGCGATTGCGGCGGGGCTGACGCCGGGCAAATTTCCCAACGGCGACATCGCTACTGAGCGCCTGCCGATGGTGATGGGCATTAACCTCAACCGGCGCTGGGATGACCCGTGGGTGCTGTACCCCGAGCGCGATTTGATGATAATCTACAGCGTCAACGACACCGAGACGCTGGCGGTGCTGAAGGCATGGTTCCCCAACGGCTATGAGCAGTACGTCGATACGCGTATGGATACGCCGTGGCTGACGCCAGAACCGTTTTGGGCGTTCCGCGTCCCAGCGCTGGGGCGTCAGGGTATCGAGGCCTTTTTGGCGGCGGAATTGCAGTAGCGATTATGTTTGTTGGCGGAACCGCCTCGTTTTGAGGGTGTGGTGAACCAATTAACATCGGCGATTATAGCATCAACGGGCGGGCAAGCCTCGCCCCTACATCTAATTCCTCTCTTGGCGACCTAAAATCAACAGGTCGAACGACCGTTTTTCGGTTTAGGGGTGGCACTTGCGCGCCACTGATGGGTGAACCGAGCCTGACTGAAATATAACCACCCTATGCACTTTGTTTGAACATGGGCCAATAAGCAAAAAGCCCCTACTCATACGGCCATGAGTAGGGGCTTTTGTTATCTGAGAATACATCTACGACTCGACGCTGGCGTCTTCGCTCCCAGCGTCGGAGTAGCCGTTACTACCCGTCGAGGAGGACGGGGCTGGGTCAACCGACTCCAACTCTAGCACGACTGGCGCGGTCGCCGTCGGCGGGACGGCGCTGAAGCGCAGCTTGCCGATGTCCGACACGTCGGCGGTGATGGTCGAACCGGGGTCAAGCACCTCGCTCAACAGGAAGGTACTCAGTGGGCGGGTGAGCAGGCGCTCGATGGCACGGCGCATCGGGCGTGCGCCGTTGGTCGGCTCGAAACCAGACTGCATGATGACCTCGCGGGCGGGGTCGGCCAGCACGAGGTGGAGCCGCTGCGCGGCGAGGCGCTGGTAGACCTCGATGAGCTGCTTGTCCATGATGCGCCGGACGACATCGCGACTGAGGGCATTGAAGGTGATGACCTCATCCAGTCGGTTGATGAACTCTGGGCGGAAGTATTTGCCGAGGTAGGCGCGGAAGTCACGAGCGACCGGTGCTTCGCCGAGGCGGAAGCCCAGCGCGTCGCGGTTACCCTCCACACTGCCGATGTTGCTGGTCATGATGAACACCGAATGGCGGCAGTCTACCTTACGACCGTGCGCGTCGCTTAAGCGGCCTTCGTCGAACACCTGTAGGAATAGGTCGAACACTTCTGGCGCGGCCTTCTCGATTTCATCCAGCAGCACGACCGAATACGGGCGGCGGCGCAGCCCTTCGGTGAGCTGACCTCCTCGACTGGCGTCTTTGTACCCCGGTGGCGACCCAATCAGGCGGGCGGCGGTGTGCGCGTCGTGAAACTCGGACATATCGAGGCGCAGCATCGCCTCCTCGCTGCCGAACAGCGATGCCGCCAGCGCCCGCGCCAATTCGGTCTTACCGACGCCAGACGGGCCCAAGAACAGGAACGTCCCAATCGGGCGATTGGGGTCGCCTAGCCCGGCACGGGCGGTCTTGATGGCGTCGGCCACCATCAGGACTGCCTCGTCCTGCCCGACTACCCGTGCCAGCAGTTCCTGCTCAATCTTGGCGAGGCGCTGGCGCTCATCACGGGTCATCTCGGCGGCGGGGATGCCCGTCCATTCGCTCAGGACGTGCGCCACATCGTCGGCGCGCACCTCGTTGGCTTCGCCGGTCTCTTCCTCGTCGGGGTTGCGCGTGCGGATGACCACGCGGGTGCAGGCCTCGTCCAGCAGGTCGAGCGCCTTGTCGGGCAGGCGGCGGTCGGTCAGGTAGCGGACGGACAGCTTGACCGCACCTTCGATGGCCTCCTGCGTGATGACCACGCCGTGATGAGTCTCTAGGCGTTGGCGCTGACCGCCGAGGATTTCAATCGCGTCTTCCATCCCCGGTTCCGGGATGTCGATGGGGCGGAAGCGCCGGTCAAGCGCCGGGTCTTTGGCGATGGCGCGGCGGTATTCCTCGTGGGTGGTCGCGCCAATGCACATGATTTCGCCGCGTGCGAGGGCAGGCTTGAGGATATTGGCCGCGTCGAGGTTGCTGTCGATGGTCTCACCCGCGCCGACGATGGTGTGAATCTCGTCGATGAAAACGATGACGTTACCGGCGTGCTTGACCTCTTCAAGGATTCCCAACAGGCGCTCCTCAAACTGACCGCGCAGGCTGGTCCCAGCCACCAGCACGCCAATTTCGATTTGCACGATGCGCCACTTGAGCAGGGCGGTCGGTGCGCTGCCGCTTTGGATGGCATAGGCCAAGCCCTCGACCACGGCGGTCTTACCGACACCTGCGTCGCCCAAGAGCAGCGGGTTATTCTTCTTGCTGCGGCTCAGGGTGCGGGCGATGGCGCGAATCTCGGCTTCACGGGCGACGGCGGGGCCAATTTTGCCCAGCTTGGCCTGTGCGTTGAGGTCACGACCATATTTGTCGAGCAGTGGTGTGGTCGATGAGCGTGAATCCGGCGTGCGGAGGCCGAACGGGTTGGACGGCGGGTTGATGTCGTTGTCGAAGAAGTCGAAATCGTCGTTGCTATCGAACAGCGCATCAATGTCGTCTTCCGGCTCGCGGATGCGCCGAATCATGCGGTCTACCAAGTCCGAGGCGTCGGATGACTTGGCGGCTTCCTCGGATGCTTTGGCGATTAAATCGTTCAGCCAGAAGTTGACATCGAAACCGAGGTCTACCAGCTTGCGGACGGGCAGCGATTCGCCCTCTTGCAGCATCGCCATCAACAGGTGTTGTTCGCTGGGTTGGAACACTCGGTCACTCTCAGCGAACAACAGCGCCAGCGACAGCACGACCTGTAGGCGATGGGTCATCGGCAGTTCGCGGTCAATCGTGCCGTCGCCCTGCTTGACCTCGGCACGAATCTGGGAGCGCACTTCGCGGGGATTATGGCCGGCCTTCAGCAGCAGGCTGGAGGTCAAGCTGTCCTCCTCGCGGGTTAGGGCGATGAAGACATGCTCGACGCCGACATAATCATGTGCCATCCGCCGCGCTTCTTCCGAGGCCAGCGTCAAGATAGTGCGGCAGCGTTCACGCAGCTCATGTTCTGGGAAATCGGGCGTATCGTTCAAAATCGCCTCCAAAGGTGTGAGTGAGGGTGATTATAGCGCAAAACCGCACGCGATAGGTGATGGGTGATGAGTCCTGAAACGGGTGGACGGTAGGAAGCTTGTAACATGCTGGTTTTACCGTTTGGGCGGCATGGGGATAAACGCCGAGGTCTTGCGGATGTACTCGGCGTATTCGGGTTTGCGCTGTTTGAGGCTGTCTTCCAGCATCGCCACGCCCGACACGCGCAGGAGGAGATAGGTCATCAGCAGCGGGCTGAAGACCGCCCACCAGCCGCCCGCGCCCAGTGCAATCAGGTAGAACCCCCACCACACCATCGCATCACCGAAGTAGTTGGGGTGGCGGGTGTAGCGCCACAGCCCTTTGTCCATCACCTTGCCTTTGTTGGCGGGGTTGGCCTTGAACGCGGCGAGCTGATAATCACCCACCGATTCAAAGAAAAACCCGACCGCCCAGAACGCCAAGCCCAAGAGGTCGAAAAAAATGGGTGCGGCGGGCGCGGGCGCGACCATCGCCACCACCACGGGCGCACTGACCACCCACATAATCGCGCCTTGCAGCAGAAAGACGTGGAAGTAGCTGCGAATCCACCAGATGTCGCCGTACTGTTTGCGCCATGCAGCGTAGCGGTAGTCCTCGCCTTTGCCGAGGTTGCGGCGGGCGAGGTGCGCCGCCAGCCGCACGCCCCACGCCGTCACCAGACCGACCACCAACAATCGCCGACCGGGGTCGCCTGAGGTATTGGCGGCATAGCTCAAGGTGGCAATCAGGAAGCCCAACCCCCAGAAAATATCGACGATGCTGGCGTCCTTGATGGCGAGACTGACCAGCCACAGGGCGGTCATGGAGACCCAGACGAAGAACAACCCAGTCATAAATGCGGGAAAGAAGTCCATTATCGTTTATCCTTAACGGTGTTATGGCTGTATTTTCGCTCATCCCGTCAAAATAACCAACTTTTATGGCACGGTAAAGGTGTGTAAGCGCCTATTGTCCGTGGCGGAAACCGGCTATATAGTGAGAGATGATGTTTCCTACATCGGACGAGTGCATGAGCGACGACCAAGCCTTCCACACCAACCTAATGGACGGGATGAACCTGTTCCAGAACGCGCGCGGACGCGCTTTCTGGCAGGAGATGTTTGCGCTGCTGCGTGGCAAGTCGCCAGACCTGTTGAGCTTTGACGACATCCGCGAGCGCCTGCGCTTACACGAGGAACTTTACCGGGGGCTGCAAGACATCCCCGTTGATAAGATACGCGGCAGCGTTGGGCGCTACCGCGACTTTACCAGCACCTTCCTGCCGCGCAAGAACGAGATGCAGGAGCGCTGGAGCCGGGTGTATGCCGTTGCCAACAGCATGTTGGGGCTGCCGCCGATTGATGTCTACCAAGTCGGGGATGTGTATTTCGTGCGCGACGGCAACCACCGAGTCAGCGTCGCCAAACAGATTGGCTCTAAGACCATCCAAGCGCACGTCACCGAGATTTCGACCCCTGTCCCGTTCTATGTGGGCATGACCGACCAAGACATCGACGCGGCGGGCGCATATGCCGACTTTTTGGACCAGACCGGTCTCAAACAGACCCGTATGCACCACCAATCGCTGCGCCTGAGTGACCCGTCACGTTACCCTGATATGCTCGGCCTCATCCGCGTCCACCGTTCCATCCTGATGGAGGCCAGAGGCGAGGGCGTTTCGTTGGAGCAGGCCGCCGCTGACTGGTACGACCATGTGTACCGCCCGGCGGTGACGGCCATCCGCAAGTATAAGGCGATGGACGCGCACCCCGACCGCACCGAGGCCGACCTGTTCCTTTGGCTGGTGGGCAACCTGCGCGACCTGCGCGTCGCCTTCGACGAATTTGACGACGACGACAACCGCGAGGTGCTGGTCTCGTACCTGCGCTCGCATGGGATGGAGGTGCCGGACGATTTCCTCGCAGATGACCATAACCCGGCAGAACTCAGCATCGAGTATATGGAGCGCGCCATTGTCGTGGCGCAGCAGCAGGTCAACGGGGACCCCGACGACGGCGGTAGATGAGCGCTGTTTTCTCGCGTGACGAGGTGCTGTCAGCGGCGGCAGCGCTCGGCTTCAGCGGGGCGGGTGTCGTCCCGGCGGAACCATCAGCCCACCTTGATGCCTATTTCGATTGGCTGGCGCAGGATTACCACGCTGGCCTGTACTATATGGACCGGCCCGACCGCACCCTGCGCCGCCGCGACCTTCAGGCCGTGCTGCCCGGCGCACAGTCAATTATCTCTGTTGCCTTAGATTACCGCGCCGAGTTTCCGCCCGACCTGCTGGTCGACCCCTCACGCGGGCGGATTGCGGCGTATGCATGGGGCTTAGACTACCACGCCGTCATCCGTGACCGGCTGCGGGCGCTGGCCGCAGCGCTCAAGAAGATGCGACATAAAGCGGTGGTCTATGTCGATTTTGGCGCACTGTTGGAGCGCAGTCACGGGGAGCGCGCTGGATTGGGTTTTGTTGGCAAGAATACCCTGCTTATCCATCCCCGACGCGGGAGTTTGTTCTTCCTCGCTGAAATCGTCACCACGGCTGCTTTTGACGCCTATGACGCGCCGCTGCAGCCCTCGCTATCGTGCGGTCGCTGTACTCGCTGCTTAACCGCCTGCCCGACCGACGCCTTCCCGCATCCCTTCGTGTTGGATGCCAATCGCTGCATCAGCTACCACACCATCGAAAATCCCGGCTGGATTCCGCGCAGCCTGCGCGCCAAATTTGGAAACTGGGTGTTCGGCTGTGATGTCTGTCAGGATGTTTGCCCGTGGAACCGATTCGCGCCGGTCAGCCGTGACTCGGCCTTTCCATCCCCGCCGAAACACCGCGCCGCCCCGTATGTGCGTGACCTGTTGACGCTGACCGATGAGGTTTATCGGGCATGGTATGACGGTTCGGCGGTGTCGCAGGTCGGTCGAGCGCGCTTGGTGCGGAATGCGTGCATCGCGGCAGGCAACAGCGGAGATACCAGCCTGATTCCATTAGTGCGCTCTCTCACCGCCAACTCCGACCCGTTCGTGCGCGGCCATGCGGGGTGGGCGCTGTGGCTTCTGGGCGGCGTGGACGCCCTGCGCGGTCTGTTCCAACGCGAGTCCGATGACGGGGTATTGGCCGAGTTGGGGACATTGGTTGGTTAGGGGCAAATACATCAAAACAGGGTGGTGAGGTTTTGTTGGACAATTCTGAATCACTGCCAAGTGTTTTAATTCGTTTGCCCTTACCCCATGAACCCTTTCACGGCAGATTTGCCTTCTTGCGCGTATAATAGGTACTGTAAGGATACAGAATACACAAGGGAAGCTGTCGGATGCGGGTAGAACATAAGCGGTTAGCCGGGTGGTGGGTGATGGTTGTGGCTGTGGTGATGGTGGGCTGTGCGACCACGCCGCCGCAGGCGACCCCGACCACTGAACCCAGCGCCACGCCGCCCGCCAGCACTGCCTCCGCGACCGACGTGGTGACACCTACGCCGTCTAATACGCCGCCGCCGAGCTTAACCCCGACCCCGTTTAGGTTCCCTCCCACGCTGCAACCGCAGTCGGTGTGTGCCGAGACGCCGCCCACCCGCTTGATTATCGGGGAGCGCGCCCGCATCAGCGACGAGGACACCACCGATTTAAACGTCCGCGCCCAGCCGGGCGCAAACGCCAACAACCCGCCCATCGCCAAGCTCCAAGTGGGGGATGTGGTGGTGGTGGTGGCTGGTCCGGTCTGCTCTGACCGTTACACATGGTACGAGGTTGAAGGCGGGAGCCTGCGTGGTTGGGTGGCAGAAGGCGACGCCGATGTCTACTATATCGAGCCATTCCTCAGCCAGTAAAACCGCTTAATACAGCGCCCAAAAGACCCCACTTTTTTGCCCAGATTCTTATGTAATTACAGCGTTTTTCGCCTTATAATTAAAACAAGTGTTCGAACTTGTAGTGATGATGAGGTCGAAGAAACCGCCATGCTTCCGAAGAACATCAAACAAGCTCAATCGCGCAGCCGCAAACTCTCGGCGCGGATTGTGGGCCGCCAAACCATTATCGTAGACAGCCAGACCGAAGCGCCGGGGCGGCACGCCGTCACCATCCGCTACCGGTCAGACCGCCAGACCATCGAGGCGTCTTGTACGTGCAGTTGGTCCTCGCATCAGGGCGTGGCGTGCGCGCACGTCATGGCCGCGCTGGAAACGTTGGCCGAGCGCAAGGGACGCACCCTCAGTTACTGGCTGACCGAGGATGAGGCGCGCCGTCAGCGCCACCGTCGGTTTTTCTTGACCCGTGTGGGTGAGCGCGAGCGCATCGAAGGGGTCTGGATTACCAGTCGACCGATGAAACGGGCGGCGTAGAACCGAATAACACCAGCAAAACGGGGGTGGACTGTTCATCCACCCCCGTTTTTTGTGCGTGGTGACCGCTTATTTGACAATTGCCTGAACACGATTTATTATAAGACTGACTGGTCAGTCATATAATGAGACGATGATGGCACGACCCCTAAACCCAATCACCCAAAAGGAGCGTCGCGAGCAAATCTTGCAGGCGGCACGCACCGTTTTTGCCCAGCGCGGCCTCGCCGAGGCGCGCATGGATGACATTGCCCAAGTCAGTGGGCTAGGCAAAGGCACGCTCTATTTGTACTACAAGACCAAAGATGACCTCGTGGTCGGTCTGCTCGAAGCGTTGT
>JALONW010000261.1 GCA_025454725.1 Anaerolineae bacterium | reverse complement strand
ATGTCTACGGCCCCGGCCAACAGCTCATCATCCAAAGCGGGACGGGCGGCCTGAACCTCCGAAGCTCCCCCGATACCTCAGCGGGCGTCGTGACTTACGTCTTTAACGGCGAATACGTCGCCATCCTCGCTGGGCCAGCCGAGACCACGGGCGCGGACGGCACGGTCTATACATGGTGGCGCGTCCAGACCGCCAACGGCTCGCAGGGCTGGATGGCTGGGGCAATCAACGGCGCGGCGACGTTTACTGTGCCGTAAAGAAAAAACATGATTGGAGGAGGCGCATGGCGTCAAAGCAGCGCTTGATTGGCCGTTTCCGTTATCTATGGACGTGGAACTTTTTAACGCGCTGGTCGTGTTTCCGGCACTCTTTGTGTCGTTATGGACAAGCAATAGAGATGTTGGTCTAGCATCTTTAGCGGCAACGTTCATGGTCTGTCTGCTGCTGATCGTCGGTTCTGTTTTTTCTAAAAAGTGGAACCCAAAAAATCGGCCAATATGAAGATGCTTTTAGGGCTTTGCGGAAGGTCATTCCATTTTTCTTGTTGGGGACTGCCCTCGTTATTCTGGTTCGGTCATGGGTTGCAGGAACAGGCGAAACGCTGTTCAACATCGGTCTTTTTGTGTTGGCTGTTCTGGAATACATCAACTATTTTCACGTTCAACTGATGTACGACACGCCCTACGACATTCGTTTTTTACTGAGGCAGAAAAAATTAAAACAGGGGCTGATTCCGCGTGAATTCAGGTGGTAAATGAGTGGTAGGGTGTGAGACCACCTCCCCCCGACCCGGTGGTATAATGGGCGGGACAAAACGCATAGGAGGCACACCCGCCCATGACCACCGCCCCGGACATCCTGCACCGGCTGGACATCAACGTTGATCTCGCTCGCCGCATCTTGACCGGCTTCATCCGCGACCAAATCGGCAAGGCGGGCGGGAAGGGCGCGGTTTTAGGGCTGTCGGGCGGCATCGACTCGGCGCTGTCGGCCTATCTGAGCGCCGAGGCGCTGGGCGCGGAAAACGTCTTGGCAGTGCGGATGCCTTATAAAACCTCGTCACAGGCCAGCCTGACCGACGCCGACCTCGTGATTGAGGCGCTGGGCATCCCCAGCATCACTGTCCCGATTACCGGCATCGCTGACGCGTTGATTGACCAATTCCCCGACATGAACAACCTGCGGCGCGGCAACATCATGGCGCGGGCACGTATGGTCGTCTTATATGACCAGTCGGCCGCGCGTGGCCTGCTGCCGATGGGGACGAGCAACAAGACCGAATTTTTACTTGGCTACAGCACCATTTACGGCGACAGCGGCGTCGCGCTGCACCCCATCGCCGACCTGTATAAGTATCAGGTGCGCCAGCTCTCGCGGGCGCTGGGCGTTCCCGCCCCGGTCATCGACAAAGCGCCGTCCGCCGACCTGTGGGAGGGTCAGACCGACGAGGCCGAACTCGGCTTTACTTATGAGGCAGTTGACCAAGTGCTGTACCTGCTGGTCGATGAGCGCTACACGGTCGATGAAGTGGTGGCCGAGGGTTTCGAGCGCGCTTTCGTCGAGAAGGTGTGGATGCGCGTCAAATCGAATCACTACAAGCGCACCATGCCGAACATCGCCAAACTCAGCGCCCGTACCATCGGCCACGATTTCCTTTACCTGCGCGATTACACAGGACGCTAGACTCGACCATGCCCTACGCAGACATTTCTACCGGCGCGCGCCTGCACTACCTCGACACCGGCGGCGCAGAAAAACCGGCCATTGTCCTCGTCCACGGCCTGCTGGGGACGGCTTCATCGCATTTCCCGCAGGTCATCGAGTGGCTGCGTCCGCGCTTCCGCGTGATTGGGCTGACGCTGCGCGGTTACGGTCAGAGTGAACCCAAGCCGCGCACCTTTCCGCCCGCCTTCTATGACGCCGACGCGCTGGATGTGTTGGCCTTCCTCGACGCGATTAACCTCCCGGCGTGCCATATTTTGGGCTACTCCGACGGGGGAGAGGTCGCGCTGGTGGCGGCGGGACGCGCCCCAGAGCGTTTCTTCAGCGTGGCGACCATCGGCGCGACCGGTTTTCTGTCGCCGATTATCCGCCAGCGGGCGTGGGACGGCATGGGCGACGGCAGTTGGATTACGCCGGAGGAGCGCGCTCTGCACGGCATTGACGACCCCACCGGTTTCGTCCGCCAGTGGAAAGAATCATTCGTCGGCATGATTGACGCGGGCGGCGACCTCAGCCTGCGGAACGCAGCGAAAGTCACTTGCCCCGTCCTAATTTTGCTGGGCGACCGTGACGGCCTCAACCCGCGTGAAGGGGCTGACCGCTACGCCGCCGCTGCGCCGAACTGCCGCGTCGTGTTGGTCGAGGACTGCGGCCACCCCGTCCACGATGACCAGTGGGACGTATTTACCCGTGAGATGGACGCGCTGTTTGTCAGCGCAGGAGTGAAGTAAGCCGATGAAACGCCTCTTTTTTGCTGTCGCCGTGCTGCTGGCACTGCTGACCGTCCCCGCCAGCGCGCAGGACGACCGCTACAGCCTGATTGTCCCCGGCAACGGCCAGCTTGTGACTGAAATTGCCGTGTTCAACGCGCCGGATGCGCTCAACGACGCCGCTTTCAGCCCTGACTCGGCCTATTTGGCCGCCGTCAGTGATGACACTGCCCTGCGCGTGTGGGAACTGGCCTCCGGTGAACTGGTGGCCGAACAGTACGAGCATTTTTCGTTCGTTAAGGCGGTGGTGTGGCTGTCGGATGCGCTGGTAACGGGCAGTTGGGACCGGACGGCGCTGGTCTGGGACGTGGCCGACGGAATCCCGACCGTGCGCGCCACCATACTGACCTCTGAGGCGGTGGTAGACACCGTTTCCGCGCCAGACGGCGCGACCGCTGCGTCCTTCCTCGGCGTCGGCGACGGGACGGTACAGCTTTACGATGCAATCACCGGCGAAATTAAATTTACATGGGAGATTCCAGCGCTGCGCGTGACGGCCATCGCCATCAGCCCCGATTTGCGGTCGATGGTGACGGCGGGTGGGTTCCCGGCCAGCGGCGCGCAGCGCTGGAATATCGCCACGTTGGAAGGCACGCCAACGCCGATTGAGATTCCGTACCCCGGCACAGTCTTGGCGGCGGATTACGTGTCGTCGTCGCTAATCGCGTTGGGCGGCGACGGAGCCACCGTCGAATTATGGGATACCAGCGCGGACACGCCCATCGCCACTCTCGCGCAGACCGATTGGGTGGTCGGCCTTGATGTGTCGCCCGCCGGGGATATGCTGGTCGTCGCCCGCCAAGACGGCGTGCTAACGCTGTGGGACATCACCGACCCAGCGCAGGCCGAACTCATCGTCGCCATCGTCGCCAGCGAAGATTTCGCGCTCACGTCGGTCGGTTTCAGCCCAGACGGGCGCTACATCGTCAGCACCGACACTGGCGGCGCGGCGCGTTTGTGGGGTGTGCCGGTGGAATAACGCAGGCTTGACCGATGACCTTACTGTCGCCCCGCGTATGTTATAATCGCCCCAACTGTTGTGAGAGAAGTGGTCGTCATGTCCCATGCGCGATAAACGCCCAGTCGATGAACTGAGCATCGAAGAACTGGAACGCATCCTCATCATTCGCAGGCGTGAGCAGCGCCAGCAGCGGCTGGGGCGGATGCGCCAAGAGGGTCGGCTGGTCGATTCGCCGCCGACACCGCCGGTTGCAGCACAACCCAGCGCCCAACCCGCCGCCGCCCCAAACCCACCAAAACCGGTCGAGCCGGTGCGTGCTGCCCGACCGACCCCAACCGACGGCGCGCCCGCCTTCGATGACGAGGACGAGCTTAACGTGGCGCGCCCGGCCCCATCCCCACAGGACGAGGCCGCCCGCAAAACTTGGACCAACCGTTTCCTCACGCTCATCGAGGTGGCGGCGGTCGTCGCACTGGTGGTCATCGGCTTCAACTTGTTTACAGCGGTCAGCACGCTGGAGCGCCAGACCGCACAGGTTCAAGAAGAGGCCAACGCCGCCCGCATTGCGGGGATACCGACCCCCGAACCGACCTCCATCCTCAGCGTGCGGCTGGAAGATTTCGTGCTGCCCGGCGGCCACATCATCAACGCCGACAATACCGTCAGCTACAACCTCGACGAGTTCATCGACGACGTGCCGTCGCACCTTCAAAACGCCGTCCGTCAGCAGGTGGTAGACCAGTTCCTGCTGGCAAATGTCATCCGCCCGCCGCAGACCGACGAGACCGCGCTGTACGTCAGCATCCCGCGTCTCGGCCTCGAACAGAGCATCGTGCAGGGGACGGACGACCAAGCGCTCAAGCAGGGCGTCGGTCAGGTGCTGAATGGAGCAGTCCCCGGCGGCCAGACCGGGAATGTCGTGCTGGCGGCGCACAATGACGTATACGGCGAGCTGTTCCGCGACCTCGACCAGATGCAGGTCGGCGACGAGTTCTACATCCAGACCCGCACCGGCACCTACACCTACCGCGTGACCGGGACGGACATCGTGGAACCGACCGACGTTTACGTCATGGCTGACCAAGGCCGTCCTACCGCCACGCTGATTAGCTGTTATCCTTACCGCGTCAACGATAAGCGCTATATTGTGTTCGCCGAGCTAATCAGCGGGGCGAGCGCTTAACCCACCACAGGAGAATCCGCCCATGTCGAAGCGCAGAGAGCGCGGTAGCCAGCGCCTCAACCGTGAACTATTAGACCGCGCCCGCCGCCAAGCCGCCGCCATCGAAGGCGAAGACGCCGAGGCGCAGGACGAGCCGGAAGCGGCTGAAACGCCCGAAACCTCGGTCGAGGCCGCCAGCGATGTTTCCCCCACTCCGCGCCAGTCCTCATCCGGTGAGGGGTTGACCCGCCGCCCCTCGACCGCCAAGCGCCTGCGCGCCCGTAATGAAACCGTGCGCCGCAAGTCGCTGACCGCCTACGAAATCGCTGACCTGCTGCACAATCCGACCAAGACCGTCAGCGAGGAAGAACTGCACGCCCAGTATGGTTTCGTGCTGGCCGACCTGCGTTCGATGGGTCTGCTGGCGGCGGCCTCGTTTGGGGTGCTGCTGCTGCTGGCGTTCATCCTGCCCAGCGGGGTCTAGCAGTGCGGGGGTGGTGCGATGGGTGATGACCTGACCGGGTGGGGCGACCTGCCGTGTTTCAAGGGCATCGGCGGTGATGTCCTCCAGCGCGTGCGCGCCTGCGCCCACCTTCATGCCTACCAAGCGGGCGCGGCCATCTTCAGTGAGGGCGAAACCAGCGCCGGTTTCCACATCGTCACTGAGGGGATGGTCCGCATCTACCGCATCAGCCCGGAAGGACGGCCCCATACGCTCAACCTGCTGCGCCCGGTCTCGTCGTTCAACGAGGTGGCGGCGGTCGATGGCGCGTGCAACCCGTACAACGCCACGGCGGTGACTGCCGCGCAGGTCGCGGTCATCAGCCACCCAGCCATGGTCGCGCTGCTCTCGCAGGAGCCTGCGCTGTTGGCCTCGACCGTTCAGGCGCTGGCGCGGGTCAACCGGGAATATATCGAGCGCCTCGAAGACATGACCTTCCGCAGCATCCCGTCGCGCTTGGCGAAATTATTTCTGCACGAGGCCACCTCCTACGCCGGTCAGATTGCCGAAGCGCCGTCCCGCCTGTCGCAGGAGGAAATCGCGGCCATCCTCGGCACGACCCGCGAGGTGGTCGGGCGGGCGCTGCGGGCGCTGCTCAACGCTGGCCTGCTCCGCAAACACGGGCGCGAGTTCTTCATTGCTGACCGCGCCGGGCTGGAGCGCCTCGCCGAGACCAACGAAATGCCGCCGTCGCAGGGCGTATGCGCCCTGACGGTCGATGAGGGGTGATGTTACCCCCATATTTTCCCCTACCCTAGAAAGAACCCCATGCGATTCGACGTGCTGACCCTGTTCCCGGAAATATTCGACGGCCCGATGAACAGTTCGATGATGTGGAAGGCCAAAGACCGAGGGTTATTAGACCTACACACCCACGACATCCGCGATTGGGCGCTGGACGCCCACCGTAAGGTCGATGACACCCCCTACGGCGGCGGCGGTGGAATGGTCATGCGCGTGGATGTATTGCACGCCGCGGCCAGCGCGGTTCAGGCAATGGACACGCCCGCCCCGGTGATTTATATGTCCCCGACTGGGCGGGTCTTGTCGCACAAAATCGCGGCGGAACTGGCGCAGCACCCCCGCCTGATTTTATTGTGCGGCCACTACGACTGACCGGCGGCGAACTAGCGGCGATGGTCGTCATCGACGCGGTGATGCGCCACGTCCCCGGCCTGTTGGGGTCAGACGGCGCGCATGAGCGCGACAGCCACGCCGACGGTCTGTTAGAAGGCGCGCACTACACCCGCCCAGCAGTCTATCAGGGGCTGGGCGTGCCAGAGGTGCTGCAAGACGGCAACCATGCCCACATCGAGCGCTGGCGGCGGCAGGAAGCGCTCCGCCGGACGTGGAATCACCGCCCCGACCTGCTGCTGACCGCCCCACTGACCGAAGACGACCGTTATTACCTCGCGGTGCTGGCTGAGGAGATGGCGGCAAGATGAGGGACATCTCGTAGGCGGGCGGGCAAGCCTCACCCCTACAGCCCTTCCAACAGTTCCGCTGGCCC
>JALONW010000260.1 GCA_025454725.1 Anaerolineae bacterium | reverse complement strand
CATCATCTTCTCGTTTACCCTGCTTCAGCGGCGCATCACCCGCGAGACGGCCAACGCCTAAACTGGGCAGAAAGGAACGATGAATCATGGCTTCACAAATGACCGCCCAGCCCGCCCCTGCTCCCAACGCCGCCCTATGGAAGGCTGTTCGAGCAGTATTGGGCTTTGTCGGCGTCGCCTTCCTCATCCTGTTTGCGCTGATTGAGACCGTCCCGTTCGTGCTAACGGTCGCCAACTCGTTTAAGTGTCTGCCCGCCACCCGCGAGGCATCCGAGGCGTTCATACCTGTGCCACCGTTCGGCATCGACTGCCGGTCAGAGGGTGTGGCGCTGCCCGCGACCGCCACCACCGACGGCTTAACCTTCAACGCGACACTGGAAGGTTATCAGCAGGTTTTGGAGTACGATTTCGGGACGTGGTTCCGCAATTCGGTCATCTACTCGGTGGCGATTACCGCGCTGCGCGTGCTGTTCGACTCGCTGGCCGGTTACGCGCTGGCACGCATGACCTTCCCCGGCAAGCGCGTCATGTTCTTCATCATCCTCAGCACGCTGATGATTCCGGGGATTGTGCTGCTCATCCCGCGCTTCATCATCCTGCAACAGCTCGACTTGTTAGGGACAGTGACGGGCGTCATCCTCGCGCTGGCGGCGGATGCCTTCGGCGTGTTCCTGATGAAGCAGTTCTTCGAGTCGATTCCAGAAGAAATTGAAGAAGCGGCGATGGTGGACGGCGCGGGGCGCTTGCGGATGTTCTTCCAAATCGTGCTGCCCATGGCGACGCCCGCCCTCACCGCCCTGACCATCTTCAGCTTTCAGGGGACGTGGAACAACTTCATGGACGTGCTGATTATCATCGGCCAAGAGCAAGAACTGTGGAATCTCCCGCTGGGCTTGTCGCAGCTTCGCGGCCAGTTCGGTGATACGTTAGAATGGAATACATTCTTGGCGGGCGCGGTCTTCACGACGCTGCCAATGGCCGTGCTGTTCTTCTTCTTCCAGCGTTACTTCGTGGAGGGCGTGAGCTACAGCGGATTGAAGGGGTAATTACGTCCCCTCACCCCCTCGCCCCTTGCGGGAGAGGGGGTGAGGCTATTTGATAAATCAATACGGAGATTGCACCCGGTAAACCTCTGGATGTTTTCGAGATGAACAGCACGGACAGCACAGGTGCTGTCCCTACACGAGGGAATTTTCCCACACACAGGTGAAAAATGGCGTGGGATTATCCGCCCTGTAGGGACAGGGCCTGCCCTGTCCGCTGATGGGATTTTCGTATCCGTTTGTCAAACGGCATTTATTCCCCCTCCCACACGAAAGGCAAACACCAACCCATGTCGATTTTTCGGGTGCTGCGCCAGTCGGTGCAGCACCTCAACCACCGGGGCTATATCTTCATCTGGGCGAATTTTTTGTGCCTCGTGTGCATGCTGCCCATCATCACCGCACCGGCGGCGTGGGCTGGCCTGACCTACCTCGCGCACATCAGCGCCCGTGAGCGTCAGGTTGGGCTGGAGGAATTTTGGGCGGGTCTGCGTGCCAACCTGTGGCGTGGGGTAGTCGTCGCGCTGCTAAACGTCGTTATCGTCGGCATCAACGTCACCAACCTGTGGGCGTATGCCAATGACCCCAGCCCAACGACGGCGATTCTGCGCCCCATCTGGTTCAGCACGCTGCTGGTGTGGTTCACGCTTCAGTTGTATATGTGGCCGATTTTGCATCACATGACCGAGCCGACGCTGCTCGGCGCATTCCGCAACGCCGGTATCATGCTGCTGACGAACCCGTTTTTTACGCTGGGTGTGTGGCTGGTGCTGCTGGTGCTGTGGTCGGTCAGCACCATTTTAGCGGCCATGTGGCTGCTGCTGACCCTCAGCGGGATGGCGCTGTTCTTAACGTTTGCCGTTATGGACAGGCTCGGTGTTGCCGGGTATAGTGGGACAGAATAATCGTCCAGAAATACCCAAAAAACATCTCCCTATGCCCACTATTAAAGATGTCGCACGCGAGGCGGGAACGTCCATCGCTACCGTCTCGTATGTGCTGAATAACAAGACCCACGAGGTCAGCGAGGCCACCCGCCAGCAGGTTTTGGCGGCGATTGAGCGCATCGGCTACCGCCCGAACATCAACGCCCGCAACCTGCAAGCCTCGCAGACCAAGCTGATTGGCTATGCGTGGCACGACCTGCGCCACGGCCAAATGAACCCGGTTCTTGACCAGTTCACCTATTTGTTGGCACAGAGCGCCGAGGCCGCAGGCTATCACCTGCTGACGTTTACCCACAATGACGACAACTGGGAAACCGTTTACCACGAGCTGATTAAGACGCGCCGGGTCGATGGGTTCGTGGTGTCGAATACTCGGCGCGACGACCCACGCATCCACTATCTGATGGATACCCGCTTCCCCTTCGTCAGCTTTGGGCAGGCCAACCCCGGTTGGGTCTTCCCCTACATCGACACCGACGGCGCGCACGGCGTGGCCGAGGCCGTCCACCATCTGATTGGGCTGGGACACCGCCAGATTGCGATGGTCGGCTGGCCGGAAGGCTCACTGTCCGGTGATGCGCGTCTCAACGGTTATCTCGACACCATGGCGCGGGCGGGCTTGCCGGTGCGTGATGGGTATATCCAGCGCGGCGAACAAGACGAGCAGACCGGGCGCGACGCGCTGGCGGCATGGCTGGCACTGCCCGAGTCAGACCGTCCGACCGCTGTGGTCGCCGTCACCGACCTCATCGCCATTGGCGTCATGAGCGCGGCCAAAGAAGCCGGGCTAGTGGTGGGGCGTGACCTCGCCGTGGTCGGCCATGACGATGTGCCGCTGGTGCAGCACCTCGAACCGGCGTTGACCACCGTCCGCCAGCCGCTGGCCGAGATTAGCCAAGCGGTGGTGGCGATGCTGCAACCCATCATCAGCGGCGAACAGGCCACCCCCGCTCCGTGTCTGCTCGCGCCGCGCCTGATTGTCCGCCAATCGTGCGGGGCGGGACGTTAACCGATAAGCAGGCCGAGCAGGAACAGCGTGTAGATGCTCAGGACGGCGTAGACCAGCTTAAACAGGCCGGAGGTCGGGACGCCCGCTTCGGTGTAGCCGCTGACCGTCAGCCAGCGGAACTTGACCACATCACCCGCCAAGATGAGAACAGCGAAGGCGATACCGTAGCCCTGTGCGATGGCCGGGGCGCGCAACAGAGCGATCAGCAGCGCGCTGTGGCCGATGAAGTAGGCGACGGCGAACGCCAGCGCGATGATGTCCTTGAGCTGTAGGCGCAGCCCAATCTGGGCGATGGTCGCCAGTGTCGCCAGCGCGAGGATGATGACGGAGAATAGGCGCGGGTTGCCGACGATTTGGAAGTCACTGGCGGCGCCCGTCGCGCCGAAGGCCAACAGCGCTGCGATAATGGCCGCGACCTTGAACGCGGTCTCGACCCAGCCGAGGACACCCCAGTTGATGATGTGCCAGCCCTGCGGTTTTGGTGTGGTGGTCATGGGGTTATGCTCCTGTTTGCCGTAATGGATATGGCAATATAGAGCATCCCGCACGGGCTGGGCTTACGTGGGGTCAGCGGGTGGCGATGACGCCATAGGCGGCCTCGGCGGGGCGTACCTCGCGGAAACCGGCCTCTTGTAAGCGGCGCACCACTCCCCGCGTCGTCCGCGAGCCGATGTCGCTGCGCGGGTCGCCGATGTAATGGAACAAGCGCCCGCCCTTGCGCGTCACCCGCGCCAGCTCACGGTAGAAAGCGCCGCTGTACAGGTCGCCCGCCATCGCCACTGTCGGGGGGTCATGGATGATGCGGTTAAATTGGCCGTCGTCAAAATCTTCGATGAGGTCGAGGATGTCGCCAATTTTCTGCGTCACTTTGGGGTTGTCGAAGATGCCCTGCGACCACGGGTTCTGGGCGCAGACCTCAATCACGCTGGGGTCAAGCTCGCAGGTGATGACGTGTTGGGCGGTGCGGGCGGCCTCGCTGGCGGTGTAGCCGAGTCCGGTGCAGGTGTCCAGCACCTCACCGCTGACCGGCGACGCGGCGCGGATTTTGGTCTGGGTGTCGGCCCACGGGTCTGTGTTCTTGATGCGGTGCATCGGGAAACCGGCCAGCACCATCGTCGGGGCTTTGGGCGTGGCGTACAGCACGACGGCGCGGCGGGTGGTGGCGCTGAAGGTCATAATCTTGGCGAAATCGCCGTCGGCGTCCTGCGCGAAGCAGTGGGTCTCGTCCTCGTAAATCTCGGTGAGCTGTTCCCACGACGCCCGCGTCCCATTGGCGAAGGCGACGCCGTCGGCGTGGAGTTGGGCGGTGGTGCGCGTGCGGTTCAGGTCGGTCGAGGTTTCGGCGCTCTCGGATTCGGCTTTGCGGGCGCGCATGAGGTCTTTGACTTGGTAGCGCGAGAGGATTAGGGGGGAGGGGGGCATGGGCTGGCGTTCCGGTGTGATTTTGGAGCGTGCGGGCGCTCAGTATAGCCCCAAGCGGTGGCCTGCGGCAAGCCACCGCCCGCCACCGCGCCTGACGCCCGCCGCCCACATGCGGTACAATCGTCATATCTACACCGAGCCAACAAGACGAAAAACCGCGCATGGCCTTTGAATATGAAGCCCTGATAGGACACCTCAACGTGATTGGCGGGCGGGCGTTGATGGCCCAGCCGCCCGGCGCGCTGGTGGAGGTCGCCCCACAGCGTGCCACCCGTGGCCGCGAGGCCGACACGTTCTTCACGCTGGTGCTGCCCGCTGGCAGCCATATCGGTCCGGCCTCGTTTTATGAGCAGATGGCACAGTTGGCCGCCGAAAAATACTTCGAGACGGCGGGCAGTGTCACGGCGGCGCTGCGTGAAGTACTGGTGTTCATGAACCAGAACCTGATTGACCACAACCGCACGGCGCAGGGACGTCCATTCCTCGCGCATATGCTGTGTGCCGTGCTGCGCGGCGATGACCTGATTTTGGGGCGCGTCGGGGCGGGCGTGGCGGCACTGGCGCACGCCGGTCGGCTGGAATATTACCCAGAAGAACCGTACCCGCCGCACGAAATTCCGCTGTCGCTGGGCGAACAGCAAATCCCGGACATCAAATTTACGCGCCATAAAATCGCGGCAGGCAGCCGCTTGTTGTTGGGCGACCGTCCGCTGGCCGACCTCAACCCAGAGCGCGTCGCGCTGGCGCTGGGCGAGATTGGGCTGGATATGGTGCTGGTGCGGATGAAGGAAAACGCGCTGCTCCAGCTCACGCTGCTGGCGGTCGAGTTCGTGCCGCCGGAGATGCCCGCCCCCCAGCCCGTGCCAGAAGGTGAGTCGAGTAAGACGGTGGCCGCCGCCGTCCGGTCCATTGAAGGACGTCCCGCCGAGCGCAAGCGCCGCAGCCGGGGCGGACTGAGTTTGGTCGGCGCGGTCATCCAGCGCTTTTTCGGCATCCTCGCCGGGGCGGGGGCGCGTGTCCTCGGCCTTGTGACGGGCGGCATTGAGGGAGCGTTTGGCCCCTCGCCGGACGGGGTCAAACGCTGGTATCAGTCGCCGCTGGCGGCGAGTATGGCCGTGCTGATGCCGGTGATATTGGTCGGGCTGGTGGTCGGGCTGTGGCTGGGCGGCACGGGGCAAACCGCGTTTGAACTGTGCATCAACGAGGCCAACGAACTGGCCGATATTGCCCGCGGCGTCCCCAGCAGCAACCCAGACGGCCTGCGCTCGACGTGGAACGCGGTCATCGTCGCGGCGGGAAACTGTGACCAGCTCCGCCCCGGCGACGAGACCTCCGCTGTGTTGATGAGCGAGGGGCGCGAACTGATTGACACGCTCAACCAAGTGACGCGGCGCGATGCAAAAATATTGGCTTCGCTGGAAGACGCCCAATTTACGCGCCTGCTGCTGCAAGGTCTGGACGTGTACGTCCTCGACGAGAGCCGCAGCCGCGTATATTCGACCACGCTGACCAA
>JALONW010000259.1 GCA_025454725.1 Anaerolineae bacterium | reverse complement strand
AATCCTACGCCATTTTCACCTGTGCGCGGGAGGATTTACGCCTGTACGGACAGGGCCTGCCCTGTCCTCGCTGTTCATCCATCCAATTTGCAAACACCCTCTCATCCCTCATCACTCGCCACTCATCACTTTTATCTAGGAGATTCCTGCCATGAGCGACAAGACCTCCCGCCGTGATTTCCTCAAACAGTCCGGTCTGTTGGGCGTGGCGGGCATCAGCGCGCATATGTTCCCAAAATGGATGCCGCGGCTGGCGTTCGCGCCTTCCCAATCGCAGGTACGCGGCGACGTGTTGGTCGCCATCTTCCTGCGCGGCGGCATCGACGGCCTGAGCGCGGTCGTCCCGTTCGGTGACGGCGCAAACTACTACGACGCCCGCCCGACGCTGGCGGTACGCGAGCCGGGCAGCGGCGCGGGTGCGGCAATCGACCTCGACGGTTATTTTGGTTTCCATCCTGTGCTGTCGCCGCTGGCCGACATTTATCGGTCAGGACAGTTGGCGGTCGTCCACGCCGCTGGCCTAACCGACTCGACGCGCTCACATTTCGACGCGATGCAGTTTATGGAGTACGGCACGCCCGGCAGCAAGACCACCGGCACCGGCTGGATTGGCCGCCACCTCGAATCGACCGCCGACCGCAACGACTCGCCGTTTCGCGCGGTCGGGATGGGCGCTATGGTTCCCAGCTCACTGCGCGGATCGGTCACGCCGCTGTCGCTGCGCTCGATTGCCGACTTTCATCTGCGCGGGCGGGAAGGCGAGTTAATCCGTGCCCAGCAGGCGCTCCAGCAGTTGTATCATCAGAGCGCGCCGACCGACGGACTCGACGCGCAGGCCGGGATGGTGTTTCAGACCGTCGATTTGCTTCAGCAGATTAACGGGCAGGGCTACCAGCCCGCCAACGGCGCAGATTACCCGCAGGATGACGAGGGTTTTGGGCTGGCGCTGCGTCAGGTCGCCCAGCTCATCAAGGCTGATGTCGGGCTGGAAGTCGCCTGCATCGACCTCGGCGGCTGGGACACCCACGAAAATCAAGGCACGCAGGGCGGATTTTTCCAACATCAGCGTGGACTCGGCGCGTTTTACACCGACCTGCAAGACCGCATGGGCGGCGTCAGCGTCGTGACGATGAGCGAGTTTGGCCGCCGCGTGGCCGAAAATGCCAGCTACGGCACCGACCACGGCCACGGGAATTTTATGCTGCTGATGGGCGGCGGCGCGCAGGGCGGCAAGGTCTACGCCAACTGGCCGACGCTTGCGCCGTCGGCGCTCAACGACGGCGACCTCGCCATCACCACCGATTACCGCGACGTGCTGGCCGAGGTGCTGACGCGCCGCCTGCATAACCCCGCCATTGACCGGGTATTCCCCGGCCTCAATCACACGCCGCAGAATATCGTCCTGCCGCGCTGATGTGTTTTGAACCTCACCCCCCTCTCCTAGGGAGAGGGGGGTGAGGTTTGGACGGACATCCCGCGTCACCGCCAAAGCCCGCAAACCATCCCACAGGGCGCAGCGCGCTGCGCCCCTACCCAGAATCACGGAGGCCAATAACCCCATGCGACTGCTGAAACTGTCCCTATTCGCGCTGGTGGCGATGATATTTATCGCGCTGCCGCTGACCGCCCAAGATGACCTCGACCCCGCCGCCGTCCCACTGGTCGAAGTGGTCGAACAGTCCGAATTGTTCGCCGATTGGCTGGCGCGCCACCCCGGTTACACGCCTAAAGCCTATGGCCCCGACGAAAACGGCCTGTGGTATATCGAGTTCTACAGCGCCGACGATGAGTGGTTGGGCTATGCCAACGTAGACGCCGCCAGCGGTGAAATCACCGGCTCATTTGCGCCCGTTCCGCTGCAACCCGCCGATTATCAGACTCAGCTAGACGCCATCCGCCTGCACGTCCTCGCCGATGCCGAGGTGTTGGCATGGCTGAACAATCAGCCGGATTTATGGGAGGTCTATCCCGAATGGAACCGCTGGGAGCAGCGCTGGGACATCGGGTTTTACCGGGGAATTGAGGGCGTGATGGTCTACGCGGTGGTTGATGAAAACGGCGATGTGTACATCGCTGACGTGTTAGACCCCCACCAACTTGACGAGGCGGCGGCACTGGCCGAAGCCCGCGACCGCGCCATCACCCTCGCCTACAGTGCCGGGGGCGTCGATAAAGCACTGGCCGGGTCCGACGATTGGACGACCTACGCTGAGCCGCAGGGCGAGACTCAGTGGGGCGTGACCTTCGTCAGCGGCGACCGGGCGCTGTTCTTCGCGCTGGTCGATGTGGAGGCTGGCGAGGTGCTTTCGGCAGAGTAGCAGTGGTGACTAAGACGCCAGCGCCACGCCGTCGTGCTGGTCGTCATCGACCGGGAGTTCAAACGTACCGGGCAGGCAGTGGCCGCGCCGCGCCACGTAATCGGCCACAAAACGCCCATACGAGGCCATCGGCCACGGGCGACCCGTCACAAACGTCTCGCGCTGGGTCAGGGCGGCGCGCAGGTGCATATCGGTATCACCCGCGAAATGGGTGATGCCCGTCCCCACCGCGCCAAGCGTGTGGGCGTCACTGCCGCCGGTCATCGCAAGGCCAAGCTGGGCCGCCACTCGCCCCGCCTTGCGGTTCGAGCCAGGAATGACCACCGAGGCGTTGAACACCTCTAATCCGTCCAAACCGGCGCGGACCAGATAATGTGGGTCGCGGCGGTAGGCATGCCATGCGCGGCGCACTTCGCCCATCTGCGAGAAATAGGGGTGCGCGAGGACGGCCAGCCCACCTGCCTCATGGATGGCGGCGGCGGTCTCGGCCATCGATAGCCCAGTAGGGATGGGGGTCGTCACCCACAGCGCGAGGATATGCCCCTCCGCGCTGCTAACCTCAACACCCGGCACGATGCTGAACGGGTAGCGCTGGCGTCGCTCATACGCCCATAGGCTGGCGTCCAACCGATCGTGGTCAGTGATGGCAATCACGTCCAGATGGCCGCGCCGTACCACACTGTCCAAAAGCGCTTGCACGGTCATCAGCCCATCGCTGGCAGTAGTGTGCATGTGAAGGTCGGCACGTCCCAGATGGGGGTGCTTCATCATCGGGTTTTCCTCGCATCTGTTGGTTTTGGTTGTAAACAGCGCTAACCATAGCACTCGCCTGTGAAAAGAGGGTTAAGCGCGGGTTGGGGTTGTGCAAACCTTTGTCAGCGGGCGGGCGTGCTGCATCCGCTATCTATGCCTCATATTTCCCGTTTCCCGCACACCTGTGCTTTGATGTGCTTGACACCCCCACCACCTCAATATGGTATGATGGGCGCGAAAATATGGCCCTGCCTTCCCCCATTTAGAGGATTTTTTAGATGATGGACACCCTAGACAGCCTGATTAACCCGAAAGACCCGCGTTACCTCGCTAACGACGCCCACAACCGCCAGCTTGCCGACCAACTCCGCGCCCGACTGTTGCAGGTGAATGAAGGCGGCGGCGCGCGCTACCAACAGCGCCACCGTGAGCAGGGAAAATTATTCGTCCGCGACCGCATCGACCGACTGCTCGACCCCGGCTCGGCGTTCCTAGAGGTCGCGCCGTTCGCGGCGTGGGAACTGTACACCCCCGATGAGACGCCCGCCGCTGGTGTGGTGGCCGGAATCGGGCGGGTCAGCGGCGTGGAGTGCATGATTATCGCCAATGACGCGACCGTCAAAGGCGGCAGCTATTACCCGATGACCGTCCGCAAGCACCTGCGCGCCCAACAGATTGCGCTGGAAAACGGGCTGCCCTGCATCTATCTCGTAGACAGCGGCGGCGCGTTCCTGCCGATGCAAGATGAGGTCTTCCCCGATGTGGACGACTTCGGGCGCATCTTCTACAACCAAGCGCGCATGAGCGCGGCGGGTATCCCTCAAATTGCCTGTGTGATGGGGAGCTGCACGGCGGGCGGCGCGTACGTTCCGGCCATGAGCGATGAAACGGTGATTGTGAAAGGGACGGGGACGATTTTCCTCGCGGGGCCGCCGCTGGTGAAGGCCGCCACCGGCGAGGAAGTCACCGCCGAGGAGTTGGGCGGCGCGGATGTGCATACCCGTGTCTCAGGCGTGGCCGACCACTACGCCGAAGACGACGACCACGCGCTGGAAATCGTGCGCGGCATTGTCGCCACGCTCAACCGGCGCAAGCACAACACCCTCGACGTGCGCCCGCCAGAGCCGCCGCTGTACGACCCCGCCGAGCTGTACGGCATCATCCCGGCCAGCTTCCGCGAGAGCTACGACGTGCGCGAGGTCATCGCCCGCTTGGTCGATGGCAGCCGCTTCCGAGAGTTCAAACAGAATTACGGCACGACCCTTGTGACCGGATTCGCGCACATCGAGGGCTACCCGGTCGGAATCGTTGCCAACAACGGCGTCTTGTTCAGCGAATCGGCGCTCAAGGGCGCGCACTTCGTCGAATTGTGTACGGCGCGCAATATCCCGCTGCTGTTCCTACAGAACATCACCGGCTTTATGGTCGGCAAAGCCTATGAATCGGGTGGGATTGCCAAGGACGGCGCGAAGATGGTTCATGCCGTCGCCAACGCCAATGTCCCCAAATTCACCGTGATTATCGGCGGGAGCTTTGGCGCAGGGAATTATGGCATGTGCGGTCGCGCCTACAGCCCACGCTTCTTGTGGATGTGGCCGAATGCCCGCATCAGCGTGATGGGCGGGGAGCAGGCCGCCAACGTGCTGCTGACCATCAAGCGCGACCAACTGGCACGCGGCGGCCAGCCCGATATGACGCCCGATGAGCAGGCCGCCTTCAAACAACCCATCCTCGAAGACTACGACCACAAGGGCGACCCCTACTATTCATCGGCGCGCTTATGGGATGATGGTATACTTGACCCTATCCATACACGGCGCGTGCTGGGGCTGGCGTTGAGCGCCGCGCTTAACACCGAACCCACTCCCACGCGCTACGGCGTCTTCCGCATGTAAGGGGAGAAGCCGCTGATAACCGAATACGGTTTTTGACCAGCCTATGCCACCAGCACGCCCTTCACTCTCCCGCGTCACCCTCCAATATCTGGTGGTCGGTGTGGTCGGCTTATTATCGTCGTTTATGCTGGCGGACTATGTGCGTGACCAGTCGCGCATGGAGGCCGTTTTGCGCCTTGAGCAGCGCGCCCAACAGCTCACGGTCGCGGTACAGCAGAGCATTAGCGCCAAGCTGCAAGTCCTACAAGCGTTTCAGGCCTTCTATGCGGTAGGTCAACGCATCACACTGGACGAGTTCAAGAAGTTTGCCGTCGTCACGCTGACCTACCACCCCGACATCCAAGCGCTGCAATGGATTCCACTCGTCCCCGCCGACCAACTCGACGGCCTAATCGCCGAGGGGCGTGACCAGTTCGGCGCAGATTTCGACGTGTTCGAGCGCGATTCTGCTGGCGCGCGCCAGCCGCTGCAAGTGCGCCCGTATTACTTCCCCATCTACTACATCGAGCCGATGGCGGGCAACGAGGCCGCCCACGGACTCGACGCCGGGTTTGAACCCGTCCGCCGGGCAATTTTGACTGAGGCGTGGTACAGCGGCAAAGCCACCGTCAGCACGCCCATCCGCTTGGTGCAGGAGACCAGCGACCAAAGCGGCGTGCTGCTCTACCAGCCGATTTACCGCGACATCTTCCCGCCGGAAGATGAGGCGGGGCGGGTCAAGACGCTGGTCGGCCTCGTCCCGGTCGTGCTGCGGACGGGCGATTTCATGGCGGCCTCGCTGAAAGACTTCGACACCGGCGGTTTCTCCATCACGCTCTATGATGTTGACGCACCTGACCGTCTGCTTTATCAGAGCCATACGGCGGATGATTCAATGTCAGCCGGTGACTTCCACACCACCGGCGCGGTAACGGTCGCCAACCGTCGCTGGGTGTTGGACTTCGACACGTCCGCCGCCTTCATCGACGAAAGCATCTACTTCAGCGGCCTGATTACCCGCGTCGGCGTGCTGTTGATGACCGCTGTGGCACTGTTCTACCTCTATCAGCGCAACCACAACGAGGCGGCGCTGCGCCGGTACGCTGCCACGCTGGAAGTCACCAACAAAGAACTTGACGCCTACAACCACACCATCGCCCATGATCTCAAGTCGCCGCTGGCGATTGTCAACGGCTATGCCTATCTGCTGATGGACGAGCCGTTGAGCGACGAGGGGCGCAAGATGGTCGATACGGTGGCGATGGTCACACACAACATGGCCGACATGATTGACGACCTGCTCAAGCTCGCCAGCCTTCGCAACGCCGAGGCGTCCGTCACCCGTGTGGATATGGGCGTGGCGCTGGAATCGGCGCTCCAGCGCATTGAGGACCGCCGCCAATTCGTCACGGTGGAGGGCGACCTGCCGCCCGCGCTCGGCCATGCGCCGTGGCTGACCGAGGTGTTCGCCAACCTGATTAACAACGCACTGAAGTACACGCCCGCCGACCGCACGCCGGATATCCGCGTGCGCGGCATGGTGCAGGGGACGATGGTACGCTACGAGGTGCAGGACAACGGCGTCGGGATTGCGGCAGAAGACCGCCAGCGCATCTTTGAGCTGTTTACGCGCCTGCCCAACGAGGGGACGGCCAAAGGCTTGGGCATCGGCCTGTCCATCGTCCGCCGGGTAGTTGAGCGCCTCGGTGGGCAAATCGGCGTAGACAGCGCGCCGGGGCAGGGCAGCACCTTCTGGTTTACACTGCGCGGGGGGTGATGCCTCGGCGTCCCTATATGGCCTAGACATGGGCGTGTTAAAATCCTGTGCTTTGACCACCTCAACACAGGATTTTTAGACGATGCTTTTACTGGCCATCGATGTAGGCAACACAAACATTCACCTCGGCCTGTGGAACGGCTCAAGCTGGGCGTTGAGCTGGCGGGCGCGCACCGTCCACGACAAGATGTCGGATGAGTACGGGGTGTTGGTGCGGAATTTTCTCACCACCGCCGATGTCGGGTTCGGCGCGGTCGATGGGGTCATCATCGCCAGCGTCGTCCCGTCGCTGACGCCCGCCTTCGTTG
>JALONW010000258.1 GCA_025454725.1 Anaerolineae bacterium | reverse complement strand
GAATCCCATCTCATCACTCATCACTTTCCTCTCATCCCTTTTACCCAAAATAGCGCGACCGGATTTCGTCGGTGGTCAGCACCCCCTTGGCCGCTTCGATTTCAGCCAGCCGTGCCGCCGTGTCGGTCGGGCGGATGTCCTCGAACGCCGCCACCGCCTCGCCCGGCCAGAACGGCAGCAGGTCGGCGGTGATTTTCTCGGCCAGCCGCACCAGCTTCGGCCACAGCGTCCGCTCGATGAACTGACGCTCAGCCACCGTCGCATTAGCCTCGGTCGCATTGGCGTCAATCAAGCCGATGGGCAAGCCGAACGCCGTCAAGATTTCGTCGCGGTGCATCTGCCGCCCCTTAAGGAAGTCGAGGTCATTGTGCGTCAGCCCGATGGACTGCCACTCAACCCCACCGCCGCGCAAAAACGCCGTCCGACGCTGGCCGCCGCCGTAGCTGGCGCGCCATTCGCGCTTGATGCGCTCAAAATCGGCATCGGAGACATATTCCTTGATATTGACGATGCCCGCCGGGACGCCGTGGTCTTGCCCGAAGGTCGATTTATTCCACAGCGCCATCGCCCGGTCCGATTCGATGGCCGTGCGCGCCGCCGACACCGCCGACAGGCCGTAGTAGTCATTGGTCGGGTGCCAGCGCTTGAAGTGGACGACCTCCGCCGCGTCCAGCGGCACGCGCACCCCGCCCACCTCATACACATAGCCCGCGATGTGCCGCTGCGGGTGCGGGACAATCGCCACACGGTCGGGGCGCAGCGGCCAGATTTCGGTCGGCGCGCCGCCGTCGCCCGCCAGATACCAATAGGCGTTGCCCGCCAATTCCAGCGCGCCAAGCGTCTGCTCCATCAGCTCGAAGCGGCTGGTGAACGGATTCGGGCGCGTCAGCAGCACTTCCAGCGGGTGGCGCGTGACCGGGGCGCGGGACTCGCCGTCCACGCGGTAGACGTGCAGGGGGACGAGCGCGCCCGCCTCGGCAATCCGCGTCACCGCCAGATAAACCCACGTCGAAGCGGCATAGGCGTCGAGGTCGCGCAGTGCCCCCGACGTGAGCGGAAAGGGCGGGTCAGGATTGACCGGCAGGGCATGGCGCAGCCCTGCCGCCCCCGTCGCCCGCGGTCGGAACATCTGGGTCAGCCAATCGAACATGGGTGGGGTCTCCTTATGCGGCATTTTTGTATTACACTTGGGGAAAACACGAGTGAAACGGGGTGCTTTATGACAGTCGCGGAGGTCTTCAAGCAAGCAACCGCCCTGAGCGCAGAAGAACGCCGGGAACTGGTCATCTTATTGGTCAAAACTTTGGGGGAGACTACCCCTCAGCCAGAGGTCACGAAACATGAAGGACGCGAGCTGGTGGCTTTTGTCAAGTCGCTTGACCTCAGCGATTGGGAAGCGCTGGACGCCGATGACGCCAGCGCGTGGCTGACGCGAGTGCGGGCGATGCAGGACTCTGAAAGGCCGTTACGGTGGGATTTGCCTCTTTAAGATGGCGTCGCCTCGTTTGACGCCAGACGCTAAAGCGTCCGGCTGCCTTTCTGAAGCCCCCTGAAGGGGGCTGTAAGACGAAAATTTTGAAATGGTGTCAAAAACCGAGGGTTGAGGTAAGGGTGTAGGGGTGCAGCGCGCTGCGCCCACCTGAGAACCCACCGCGCAAGATATAACACAAAAGCAGCCCCCTGAAGGGGGCTTCAAAATTATTAGCCGGAGGCTTTAGCCTCTGGCATCAAATGAGGCGATGCGATGAAAAAACCGCGCACCCTCATCACTCATCACTCACAACGCATCACTCAAGAGTCAGACGAAACCGACCGATGGTCGTCCCGGCGGCGCGCTCGTAGCGCGTGGCGATGACATAGTACTTCCCATCGGCGGGGATGGGGAAATTCTCGATGAGGCTGTCGCGCTGTTCGCCGTCCACAATGTCGTCATGTGAGGCCAATTCGCTCAGGTCGGGGCCAAGCAGCACGAGGAACGGGTCAAGGCTGCCGTTCATCCGCTGCAAACTGAGCGTGACGGTCTCGCCCGCCGATGCCTCGAATGTATACCACACCTCGAAACGGGCGGCGCTCAGGTCGCGCTCGGACGCCTGTCCACGGGTGAGCTGAATAGCGAGGTCTGCGCCGCTGCCCAGCGCGCTGTCGGGAATCCGGTCGAGCGTGAGCAAAAATTGACCGGATGTGCGCCCCGCCGCCTCGCCATAGCGCGTCGCCACAATCAGATATTGGCCACTGGCCGGGACTTGCCAGCGCTCGACCCGCGCATCGGGCGTCCCCTGCCAGTCATCGGCCTCGACCAAGATGTTGCGGTTGGCGTCAACAATCCGCAGCAGCGGGTCAAGGTTGCCGCCGTCGCGCCGCATCGCCAGTGTCACGAGGTCGCCCTGTTCGGCGCGGAAACTGTAATAAACCTCCGGCATGTCGTCGGTGATGGCGTTCGCCACCGTGTCACCGTAGCGCAGGCCGCTCCCACTCTCAGCGCTGACGCCCAGCCGGTCAACGCGCAGGGTATACGCGCCGCTGGTCGTCCCGTAGGCGAACCCGAAACGCGCCACCGTCAGCCCAAACGACCCGCTGCGCGGCAGCCGCAGCGAGATGACCAGTTCCCCCACCGATGCGCCCTCGTCGCGGCTGACCAAGACCGCGCCGTCGGGGTCGGCCAGCGTCAGCACGGGATCAAGGTCGCCATTGTTGACTGTCAGCGTGGCGCGCACGAACTCCCCGCGCAGACCGTCGAACGTATAACGCTGAAAGACCGCCCGCCCGTCAATGCGCCCCGTCGCGCCCACACCGTAGGTCAGCGGGGCCGGTTCACCCTGCGCCTGCGCGCTGGCGCTCAGAATGAGGGTGAATAGGAAAAGGGCAGTCAGGCGGGCGAGACGGTTCAACGGGTCAACCTTCTAGGTGGGGTAGGGAGCGGTAGTGGCGTATCGTGATGCGGCCGGCGGGGGTGGTGCGGGAAGATGGTTTCACCCCTCATCCCCCGGCCCCTTCTCCCCGCTTGCGCGCTTTAGCCGCCGAAGGCTGGGAGAGGGGGCTAGGGGGTGAGGGGTATATGTCCCCCCATTATACAACCCCTACGCCTCGACGACCCACCACTGCCCGCCCAACACATTGAGACCTGCCGCGCTGGTCTTCCACTGCAAACTGATGGTGTGCGCCCCGGCGCTGACCCCGGTCAACAGCAGCGTGAACCCGACCGACCCCGCCGTCCCCGCGCTGCCGAGCGTGAATTCCGCCGAGCCGTTCGCCCCGTTGAGCGCCAGCCGAGTCCCGTCTACCGCCGCATCGAAATAGGCGCGCCCGCCGCCGGTATGATAGCCTGCTGCGCTGTATCCGACCATCAGCGCGCCGCCGCGAGTCGTCACGGTCAGCGTGGCTAAATCTACCCACGCCGCCGAGCTGGTCGATGCCGCCGCGACGCTGACCGCCGCCCGCGCCCCGCCTTCCTTGAGGTGCGCGAGGTTTTCACCCATCGCGTTCATGTCCGGCGCGCCGACCACCTCGCCCAGCGCCCAGTCCTGCTTCGGCGTCGTCCATGCCGCCATGCTGCCTCCTTACTCATACAAGTGTGCTACACTGACTGTATCGCTTAAATTTCTTGTTAACGGAGGCCGCCATGTCTGACGAAACCCCCAATCCCCTGCGCCAATTTATCATCGACGCCCATTTCAACCTCGCAGGCGTGCAGGACACGCTTGAACTGCACCCCGAATGGCTCGATGTCGAGTACGACTGGGGCGAGGGCAACGGGACCGAGACTCCGCTCGGCGCTGCCGCCCACGTCGGGAACGCCGCCATCGCCCGCTACCTGCTGAATGAGGGGGCGGCCATCACCCCCGCCGCTGCCGCCATGCTCGGCGACCGCGCCGCGCTGGACGCCCTGATTGACCTTGACCCAGACAACGCCAACGCCAACGGCGCGCACGGGATTCCCCTGCTGGCGCACGCCGTCTTCAGCGGCAGCGCAGACCTGCTTGACCACCTCGTCAGCCGTGGGATGCGCCTCGACGGGGTGTCATCTGGGCTGCTGAACGCGGTCAGCGCCGGTCAGGTCGAGACAGCGTGTTGGGCGCTCGCCCACGGCGCAGACCCCACCGCCAAGAATTATCAAGGCCGCACCGCCGCCGAAATCGCCCGCGAATCCGGCCACCCAGAGCTGATTGAGTTGTTGGGGTAGAGAACCTCACCCCTGCCCCTCTCCCTAGGAGAGGGGTTCAGGCGCGAGAGGTGGGCATCTCCCCCTCTCCCCAATGGAGAGGGGGTTGGGGGGTGAGGTTTATTTCCCCTAAACCGCCAATCTTGACTCGACGCCCAGCGGCGCGACCCCGAGCGTCCAATACTCAGCCTGTGGGAGGCGCTCCAACGTCCAGACCGTCTGATGGCGCGCCCCGCCCATCGTGATGCGGTGCGCCTCCCCGATGATGGTATATAGACCGGTGTGACCGGTGTGTGGGTCGATAATCTGCACGCGGTCGAACAGGCTGCGTGCCAGCGCGTGACCCAACCCCGCCCGCTCACTCAACGTCAGCCGGGTGAGCTGACCGCGTGGGTTAGAGCGCCCGGCCAGCTCGAAATCGGCGCGCTCCTCTCCCGATTCCACTGAGTCCAACAGCGGCAGCACCATACTCAGCGTGCGCGGGCCAAACGCGGCGGCGCTGGACGGGCTGGAACGCTCGACCCACACCGTATCCCCGCCGATGACCGGTGTCCCGCGCAGGCGCGCCCCCGGCATCAGATAGACCGCGTTCTCGCCGGTATTTTCGACGCGCAGGCGCACCGCGCCGCCTTCGACCGCCACGATATACATCCCTACCTGACCGGTCGCGTCCGCGCCGCTGCCATCTGGCTGCGTGTTGGCGATAAAATCGCTCCCAGCCACTAGCGGCTCGATTGACGCCGCGCCGACCGTCCGACCATTGGGCAGCCCCAGGCGCACAATCAGCGTCAAATCACGGTTGGGGCGCAGGCGCTGGGAGCCGTCCAGCGTCCAGAGCGTCGTATTCGGCGCGCCGACCCGGCGCGGCCTGACCCCGACCCGCACCCGGTTATAGACCTCGCCGCCGTAGGTGTAGCTCGCGCCCTCGCCCAGCCGGTCGAGCGTCGCCGCGGGGCTGCCCGCGCTCAGAGTATCGCCGCGCCCCCGGTAGACCAGCACACCGTCCCGGTCGGCGGCGAAGCGCCCGCCCTCAGCCTGCGCGACCGCCTGCACGATACGGATGGCCGCCGCCCCACTGCTCGCCAAACGAGGCAAAGCGCGCCGAGGTCGCCCCGATGTCACGCGGGAGCGCCGCCAAATCGGGGTGGTCGAGGACGGCTTCGACCGCCTCGTCTGCGCCGACATCCAGCCGCAGACCGACGCGCACGAAACAGCGCGCCAAGCGCGACTCCGCCCCCGCAATCGCCAGCGTCGCCATGCGCTGACCGAACTCCCCGGCGCTCGGCTCGGCGTACTCGACTTCCCCGGTGAACAAGCGCCGCCAGCCCGCTCCGTCCTCCACTTCGATGACCACGGGCGCGCCCTGTGCCAGCGCCAGCGCCCCGACCTGTTCCGGCGCGTACTGCCCAGATTCGTTGTCCAACACGATGCGCCCCCGGCTGATGCCCACCCGGTCTTCCGGGCGTCGCACCCCGATGCTCCAGCGTAATTCCACCACGTCATCCGTGGCGTCCGTCCCGTCAATGATGACCCTGTACATGGTTGTTCCTTTCTTTAGTGATGAGAGGTAGGGACAGGGCCTGCCCTGTCCGCCGTGTGTGATGATTCGGGATGTGCTGTTTTTAGCCCTCATCCCCCGCCCTTCTCCCTCAGGGAGAAGGGTGTTTATCGCGACATTTGAGATGGTATCGCGTGTGCTATCCCTTCAGGTCGAGCTAGATTCCCCTCTCCATGAGGGAGAGGGGTTAGGGGTGAGGGCTATTGCATTGAATCCCGCAGCGTCCAGTTCAATGTCGAACCAGATTCCCCTTCCCTCCTCCGTGGGGGAAGGGGTCAG
>JALONW010000257.1 GCA_025454725.1 Anaerolineae bacterium | reverse complement strand
ACGTAATCGGCGGATTAAGCCTAATCCCCCTGATTATCTATTTTAGCAACCTTCCTATCTAAACGCCCTAGCCCTACCGTATCTCTCCCCGGCGGAAATATAAGCCGGGCTGTGGTAGCATATCCCCTCATTTTCTTCTGGGGGAGATGACATCACCACATGACCGACCACACACGCTACTTCGGCAGCCCCATCACTCGCCAAATTTGGGGCAACGTCGAGAATATCATCCTCATCTATGTGGGCGCGGCGGCAGAGTTCGCGCTCAACCGCGATGTCCACTGGCTGTTCTTCACCAACCGTCTGCCGTCCGACCCGATGGCGCGCTTCATCGAGACCTTCGCCTATAACCAGCGCGTGTTCTTCTCGCCGGTCGAAAAACTGACCGACCTCGGTCAGCAGGTGCGCGCCATCCATACGCATGTCGAGCGCCAGCGCGCCGCTGCGGGCGGCCCCGACCGCATCCCCAACCGCGCTTTTATCGAAGTCAACGACATGCTCATTGAGTATGGCATCCGCGGCTACGAGTACCTCCACCAGCGCACCATGACCGACGCCGAGAAAGAGGCGTACTACCAAGACATGCGCGCCGCGTCCGAGATGATTGGCGTGACTGACCTCGACGCCGATTATGCGGCCTTCCGCGCCCGGCGTGATGCCACGATGCACGAGGTCCTCAGCCGCAATATCGATACGCCCCGTCTCTACGCGGCTTATCTACGGGCGTTGGGTAGGCCGCGCTTCTGGGCGGGGTTGTGGTTCCAGTCGCATTTCGTCCCGCCGGTGGTGCGCGAGCGCCTGCGGCTGGTGCGCCCGCCGCTGACCGGGTGGCTGTATCGGCTGTACCCCCGCTTGCGCTCCGAGGCCATGTTTGGTCTGGTGGCGCGCATGATGTTCAACCATCAGACGCGCACGGAATTACTGCACTTCAAGCGCGATTTCGACCAACAGCGCTCGGCGTCGTGCTGGGGACTGACCCCGACCGACAACGATAGGCTGACTGACCATGCTGGGGATTACCCTGCTCGTCCTATATACCGCCTGCACCCTCTTTTTGACCTTCCACAGCCTCGCCCAGTTCACCCTCACGCTCCGCTTGGCGGTCGCGTTGGTGCGTGGACGCCGCGCAGCACCCTCCGCGCCCGCCGAATGGCCGGTGGTGCTGCTGCAACTGCCGCTGTATAACGAGAAATATGTGGTCGCCCGCCTGCTCGACGCGGTGGCCGCGCTGGACTACCCCCGTGACCGGCTCCGCGTGCAGGTCCTTGACGATTCAAGCGATGACACCGTGCAGGTGGTGGCCGATCGGGTGGCGCTGCACGCCGCCGGTTTGGACATCCGTCACGTCCGCCGCCCAGAGCGTACCGGATTCAAGGCCGGGGCGCTGGCTTACGGTCTGGCGCAGGAACCCGATGCAGAGTTCGTCGCCATCCTCGACGCCGACTTTGTGCCGCAGCCTGACTTCCTGCGGCGGCTCGTCCCGCATTTCTACAGCGCACCCCGCGTCGGATTCGTGCAGGGGCGCTGGGACCACCTCAACCGCGCCGACAGCCTGCTCACCCGCGCCCAAGCGCTCAACATTGACGCCTACTATGCGATTGAGCAGGAAGCGCGCTCGGCGATTGGAACGGTCATGTCGTTCAACGGCACCGGCGGCATGTGGCGCGTCTCGGCCATCCACGAGGCGGGCGGCTGGCAGTCCGACACGCTGACCGAGGACCTCGACCTGAGCTACCGCGCCCAACTCAAGGGCTGGCGCGGCGTGTTCGCGCCGGATGTCGTCACGCCCGGTGAGCTTCCCCCTCAAATTGAAGCGTATAAGCACCAACAGCGGCGCTGGGCGACCGGCAGCAACCAAGTCCTGCTCAAGCTGCTCCTGCCGGTGCTGCGGAGTAATATGTCGCTCCCACGTAAGGCGCTGGCCGTGCTGCACCTCTCGCAGTACCTGCCGCACCCGGTCATGCTGCTGATGCTGCTGCTCGCGCCCGGCCTGTTGATGAGCGGCGCGCACAAACAGCTCATCCTCGCGCCGCTGACGCTGTTCGCGGTCGTGCAGCCGTCGCTGCACCTGATTGCACAGGTGCGTCTGCATCCCCGCACATGGGCGCGTCAGATATTGGCCTTCCCGGTGGTGATGGTGCTGGGCATTGGGATGCTGTGGAACAACACCCGCGCCGCCTTTGCCGCCGTCGACAGCTGGCGCAAGCGGCGCGAACTGGAGTTCGTCCGCACACCCAAGTTTGCCGATGGGCGCTCATGGGCGCGGCGCGCCTACGCCCTGCCAGTCAACGCGCAGACGTGGGTAGAGCTGGCGCTGGCGGCCTATGCAGGTGTGGCGTGCTGGATGGCGTACCGCCTCAATGCACAGCCCACTGTTTGGTTGGCGACTTATGGCGTGGCGCTGGGCAGTGTGGGCATGTGGAGCCTGTTCGACCAGTGGCGGATGCGGCTGGGGCGGTCTGTCGATACGGCACGGTCAGCTCAAAGCGTTTAAACCCAGCGGTGTTATCGTGTGGCGGTTGAACAGATAGACCGTGCGATTTTCCCGGATGTAGTAGGCGAAATCCTCAGCCCAGTACTGGCGTGGGTCTTGGCGCAGTAACGCCGCAAAACCGTCGTACAAATTGGGGTTCATCGCGGCGAAATAGTGCGGGTTGCGGAAAAACATCTCCAAATGCCCAGCGATGAACTCGTAATTGTTCGAAAAGACATAGGGATGCCCAATGGGGATGTCTTTGTCCGATGCCCGCGCCGATATAACCCGTTGATAACGCTCTATCTCTAACTGTCTGCCCGCGAGAAATAACTGGCGGGCTTCAGGGGTATAGAGCGCGCCGTCTGTATCGGATAAGCCGGGGAGCAGGCCGCGCAGCATCTCCATGTCGCCGGTTGTCGGGTTCAGCGCGTCCAACATATGACCGAGTTCATGCAGCATAGTAGAGACGCCCGGCGTCTTGTCGTAAAACCCCTCATAGAGCCGCTTTGCCACCAGTTTGATGCTGTGAGTCCGGGGGTCATAGCACCCCCCTGCTACGCCGCCATCGTCCTCGTAAGCCTGTTGGGTCAGATAGATGTCGAAGGCGCGAGGCTGGCTGAAAAAACGCGCCTGTATGTCAAGGCGGTAGAACAGCACCTCAATGATATGTCCGGCGACGATATAGGCGAGGCTGGGCGGGGCAGTGTCGGTGATGAGCGTGTGGTTGACCCGCCAGACGCGCAGCGCGAAATTTTCGCTGGCAATCAAGCCTGTCACGCGCTCGTGAAAATCAGCCAAACCGGCTTCGTCCAATATTTTCGTGATGGGAAAATACGCCGCCATTGCACGCGGATTGTGGGTGATGTCATACAGCAGGGCGGCAAGCTGCGGCCTGACCGACCGTTCCAGCGGGTGGATTCCACCGTACCACGACAGCGCTTGGGTTAATGTACTGACCGGGATGTTTTCGCAGAAACCATCGATGGTCAACGGTCTGCCGTGCAGGGGGCGCTCACCGACCAATACCTGCCGCCCCCCACCCCATGAGACCTCTTGGTTTCGCACCGTCTCCCAGTCCAGCACCATCGGCTGGGTTGACGCGGAATCGCCAGAAAACACTTGTTTTAGCCACTGCATTCTTGTTTGTTTATCCCTATTTTTTGCCGATTTTAGCCATTATCGGTGTTTTTTCGGGAATTTTTCGTTTAGAGGGGCGTATTGCCATGCCCCTCTTTTAATCACACGCCGCCGTGCTAACCCTACTCGGCCTCGCCGACCGGTTCTTTGTTGGTCATGACCGTGAAGGTGTCCGGGCGCGTGTCATCAAGGAAGGCGTAAACCGGCTTCTCATTACGGAGGGTATCGATGAACGCCATCAGGTCGGTGATGGGCATGTACATGGCCGCCTTGCGCTCGACAGGGTTGAAGCTGGGGTTCGGGATGGGGCTGTCCGGCGCGAGGAACACCACGTCCAGCGTGTACTCATCTTCCGACTTGAGCATCGGGCCGGTGCAGCGCACCTGCGCCCGCACCGAAATGTTGTGGGTGTCCACCGTGCGGCGTTCGACCTGACGCCAAGAAATCTGATAAAACTTGAGTTCAATCGTCACTGAGGCCATCGTAGGAATATCCTCTCGCTATGGGGGATAGATTAAGCGGGTCAACGTCCCGATTATAGCCCATGCACGCCGGATGTGGGGCAAGGCTGGGCAGACCAGCCACCTAACTCATCATACTCACCGCACAATACCGCTGCTTCTAACATAGTTTTTACCGAACGGGGTTATCCTTAATAGGCATACAATGGGCAGAGGTGTCGGTATTGCCCGGCTGTGCCTATGGAAAGGTTCCGAATCAACATGACTCCCCTTGACCCACGCGAGTGGCTAGAAAATTTGGAAATCGCCGGGCTAAACATGCTTGACCTCGACGATATGCTCGACGACGACGAAGAAGAGAACCCGGACGCGCTGCGCGAGAGCGCGCTGGCGGATATGCCCGATGAGCTGCCCATCCTGCCGCTGCGCGGGATGGTCGTCTTCCCCAAGATGACACTCCCACTGCCGGTCGGCCAGCCGCGCAGCATCCGCTTGGTCGAAGATTTGAAGGGGCGCAAGCTGGTCGGCCTGTTCACATCCAAGACGCCCGAAAACGATACCCCCGGCCCCGATGACATCTACCCAACCGGCACGCTGGGCATGGTCATGCGCCAGTTCCGTGGGCCAGACGGCTCCATCCGGTTGATGGTGCGCGGGCTGGAGCGCATCGAAATCGAGGAATACACCACCACCGAGCCTTACCTCAAGGCGCGGGTAAAAGTCGTGCCAGAAGTCATCGAACCCGGCCTAGAGACCGACGCGATGGCGCGCAACATCTCGGACCAGTTCAACAAGCTGGCCGACCTGCTGCCCAACCTGCCCGGCGACCTGCTGTCCTCGACCCTCAATGTGGACGACCCGCTGCACACCACCTACGCCGTCGCCACCTACATCCGCAGTGTTGGGCTGGAAGAGGCACAGACCCTGCTGGAAATTCCTACCCTCGCAGAGAAGATGCGTAAGCTGATTGGGTCGCTGGGCAAGGAGATTGAAATCCTTGAGCTGGGGCGCAAGATTCAGGCCGACGCACAGGGCGAGATGGAGAAGGCGCAGCGCGAATACTACCTGCGCGAGCAGATTAAGGTCATCCAGCGCGAGCTGGGCGACGGCGACGAGGCCACCGAGGTCGAGACCTTCCGCAAGAAAATTGAGGAAGCCAACATGACCGAGGAAGCCGAAACCGAGGCACGCCGCGAACTCGACCGGCTGTCGCGGCTGCCGTCGGCGGCGGCAGAGTACGGCGTCATCCGCACCTACCTCGATTGGCTGGTCAGCCTGCCGTGGGACAAGCGCACCGAGGACATGCTCGACATCGCCCGCGCCCGCGAAGTGTTGGACGAAGACCACTACGGTCTCGCTGACGTGAAGGAGCGCATCCTCGAATTCTTGGCCGTCCGCAAGCTCCGCAAGGAGCGTGCCCACCTCTTGGAGGTGCAGGAAAACACCGATTACGTCCGCCGCGAACGCGCCGGGGCGATTCTGTGCTTCGTTGGGCCGCCGGGGGTGGGCAAGACCAGCCTCGGTCAGAGCATCGCCCGCGCGATGGGGCGCAAGTTCATCCGCATGTCGCTGGGCGGCGTGCGCGACGAGACCGAAATCCGGGGCTTCCGCCGTACCTACATCGGTGCGCTGCCGGGGCGCATCGTCCAGACGCTGCGCCGCGCCGAGACGCGCAACCCCGTCATCTTGATGGACGAAATCGACAAATTGGGGCGCGACTTCCGGGGTGACCCGGCCAGCGCGCTGCTGGAAGTCCTCGACCCAGAACAGAACGACTCGTTCCGCGACCACTATATGGACGTGGCGTTTGACCTGAGCGAGGTGTTTTTCATCACGACTGCCAACGACCTCGAAGGCATCCCCGGCCCGCTGCGTGACCGGATGGAAGTCATCACGCTGACGGGTTACACCGAACACGAGAAGGTCGCCATCGCGTCGCAGTACCTCGTCCCGCGCCAAGTCCGTGAAAATGGCCTGTTGGACGGTGAGGTCACGGTCAACCGTCAGGCACTTCAGACCGTCATCCACCACTACACCCGTGAGGCGGGCGTGCGTTCACTGGAACGTGAGATTGGGCGCGCTATGCGTAAGGTCGTCACTCAGATTGCCGAGGGCGCGACCGATGCGGTCGAGATTACGCCGGAGCTGGTCGGTAAGCTGTTGGGCAAGCCGCGCTATGAGCCGGGCGAAGACCTGAATGACCGGACGAGCCTGCCGGGTATCGCGACCGGCCTCGCATGGACGCCCGTCGGCGGCGAAGTCTTGTTCGTCGAGGCGGCACAGATGGCTGGCGGCAAGGGTTTCGGCTTCCAGATTACCGGCAATCTCGGCGAGGTCATGCAGGAATCAGCCCGCATCGCCATGAGCGCCATCCGTGGGCGCGCCGAAGTGCTGGGCATCGGGCCGGAGGCGTTCGAGAAGTTCGATGTCCACCTGCACGTCCCGGCGGGCGCGATGCCCAAGGACGGCCCATCGGCGGGCGTGACCATCTTCACCGCGCTGGCGTCACTGCTGACCGGTCGCCCGGTTCGCCATAACGTCGCTATGACTGGCGAAATCACGCTGCGTGGGCAAGTCCTGCCGGTCGGCGGGATTAAGGACAAGGTGCTGGCAGCGCACCGGCTGGGCGTCGATACGGTCATCCTGCCGCGCAAGAACGCCAAGGACATCGACGACCTGCCCGCCGAGGTGCGCGACCAGCTCACGTTTGTGCTGGTAGACCGCATCGACGAGGTGGTTGAGGCCGCGCTCGTGCCCCTAGACGAGACCGAGTCGGCCATCGCCTCGGTCATTGAACCACAAGTTTTGGTCAGCTAGGGCGTGCCGATGGATAACGACCTCGTCGCCAAACTGCAAAAGCTGTCCGTCGTCATCAACGCCGCCCGCGAGATGGACGC